>CAJYHD010000111.1 GCA_913773715.1 uncultured Sphingobium sp. | reverse complement strand
CGCCGCTCTCGTTGTCGAGGAGATGGAGCGTCGCGCGATCGGCACCGGCATCACCCTGCCGCCGAAGCCCGCTGGGCCGGACGGCATCGGGGCGGAAAGTCCTGCGCTGCACGCCAAGATCGACGTGTTCCGCGACCTTATCCGCGAAGGCGACGCGACCAACGCCGCTCAGCGCCTCATCAACCTCCGCGACAGCCCAGAAGCCGCTGATGCGCCTTGGGCAAGATACCGGATCGAAACCAACATCGCTGCGGCGCTGATGGACCAAGGGCGCGAAGCCGAAGCCGCAGATTGCTATGTTCGTGCCCACGCGATCCGATCCGACGATCCTGACGCGATCTGCAATCTCTCGATTGCACGGACTATTCAGGGCGATCCGGCCGAGGGCATGCGGATCGCACAGTCGGTGCTCGAACGCGACGACCGCGTCGACTTTGCCGTCAGCGCGCTGTTGCAGGCGGCCGTCCGCTCCGACTGGCAGGGCGACCCCAGGACGCTGATACCGGATGGCATGGAAGGGTCGGCTACCGTCCAGCTCGCCCTCGCCGACTTCATGCGGCGACGCTGGATGCCCGGGTGGGAGGCACACGTCCTCGCCCTGCCCGACAATGAGGGCAAAGATCGCGATCGCGGTCGGCTCAAGGCTCTCGCGGTTCTGTCCATAGCAGTCGACAGCCGGGTCCACATTGTGGGCGGGCGCGGCACCGTGTCGGACCAGCAGATCGACGAGGCGGCCACGATCATGCTCGCCTATGCGACCCACTGCCTCCGCACCGGATACGCATACCGGCACGATCTGATGGCGCACGTCAGCAACGCTGCGCTTCTCCTGCGCATTGCGAACCGTGGCGCCGATGCCGAGACCCTGCTGCGCGAGGGCATCAATTCGATGCCAGATGAAGAACAATTGCGCCGCCTTCTCGCGATGGTTCTGATCGATGCGGACCGCGGTGAGGAAGTGCTCGCTGTCCTCAATCGTGCGACCGAGCCAGAGACGATCCTGATGCGGATCCAGATGGAGAAGGGGCTGACCCAGGCGGAGCGACTGGCGCGCGTTGAGGCGATGGATGAGCCCGACGACGAGCGGGTCGCCTCAATCCGCCGCCGGCTGACCGCCGACCTCGCTTTCGCCGCCGGTGATCTGGACGCGGTTAGGCGGGTCGTGGGCGAAATGCTTAATCATCCCGATGACGTGGTCACCGCGCGGCTGCTCGACGTCCAGCGGGAGCGGCGTGAAGATCTCGAAGTAGATGAGGCGAAGGGTCTGTTGCTCACGCTCGCCATGGAATTGCCGGATCACGCCGAACCAATCGACCGCTTTCTGGTGGGTCAGGCTCTGCTCGACATCGGCCTCGAGGCGGACGCCGCCAAGCTGATCGAGCCGGATATCGATCTGCAAAGTGCCCGACCAGCGACGCTCATGTACCTAACCGCGCTCGCCGAGGCCCGGCGCGACGATGCATACCGTGAGGCACTGCGGGCCGCCTCACCCGCAGTCCGCGATGATCCGGCGATCCTTTGGCTCGATGCCAGACATGCATGGAACGCTGGCGACCTCAACCGCAGCCTGCACTCACTGGACAAGTTTCTCGAAAAGAAACCCGGACAGCCTCGCGCCGTTCTGATGCGGCTCGAGATACTTCTTAGGCTGAACCGGACGAGACAGATACTCGACGCGCTCGACGGCCCTATTGAGGATCTAGGCTGGAAGGGCGAACGGGATCCCTACCGGGTTGTGGGTCTTCTCACCCACTTCGGTTATCGCGATCGGGCGGCGCGTCTCGCCTATCGACTGTTCCTGGAGCACCGAGATAAGCCGCGTGCCTGGATGACGCTCTCTGGCATGACGATCAGGGAAGGTCAGGACAGACGGGGGAATGGATCGGACTGGGGCGCGAACGCCGTCGCCGAGGACATCGCCGTCGACATCGAATACGACGACGGCACCACCGCGTTCTTCATCGTTGAGGCGGACCCGCACCTGCGCAAGCTGGACCCGGATTCGTGGGAACCCGAGCACGTCCTCGTCAAAGCCGTCCGGGGTCTTGCCGTGGACGATCGCTTCGTCGCACCGGATGGGCGAACGGGCCGGATCACGAAGCTGCGCCACAAGATTGTCGCGCGCTTCCATTTTGTGCTCGCGAACTACGAAGCGCGGTTCCCAGAGGTATTTGGCTTCAAGAGCTTCAGCATCGATCCGGAAAGCGCCAACGGCCTTGACGAGGTGATCGCACAGCTGAAGGACCGGCACGACTGGGTGCTGGCCGAACAGGAGCAGCACTTCGCCAGTGGCATGCCGATCGACATGCTCGCCTTCCGGCTTGGGTGCGACACCATCGACGTGGCGGGCGGCCTGGCCGAACAGGGCATTCGCCTGAAGGTCGCAGAGGGCACGGAACCGGAGCGGTTAGCTTCGGCGGACGCCATTCAGGTCAACGCGAAACGTGGCTGCGTCTTGGATCTAAACGCATTCTGGTCGGCGTGGCGTCTCGGCGCACTCGACGATGTAGCCGCGACATGCGGCGCGGTTTCCGTTCCGCGTAGCGTCGTTGACCGGCTCCACGCGCGTCGCGAACGGTTCGACCAGTCGGTAGTCGGAGGACATGGCACCCTGTCCTATCATGACGGCAAGATCCTGCACACCGAGATTACGAGCGGCCAGATGGCTGCCCTCCGGAATGATGTCGACGCAGCGCTCGTCTGGATTGAGGTGAACGACGCAGCAGGTCCCATAGTGCTGGACGACGCCGTTCCGGCGGCTCTCCGCGACCATGTCCAATCCGGCCGGACCGACATGCTCGACGCCACAATCCTGTCGATCACGACCGACCGAATGCTCGTCTGTGACGACCTCTCGATGCGGTCGATGCACCGATCGCTCGGCGGGACGCGATCGACGTGGCTGCACGATGTCCTGACACATTCCCACCTTGCGGGCCGTCTCGAGAGTGAACGCTTCGTCCAACAGACGGCCGACCTCATCGGCGCTGGTCAGGACCATCTTGGCGTCACCGGTATGATGATGACCCTAGCTGTGCAGATGGATGTGCTGGAGCTTGGCCGTATCGACAGTCGTGCGAAAGCTTTAATCGGTCGCCTCGGCGGAGAGATCGCCGAACCGCTTTCCCATCTTCATGCCGCATGTGAAGCACTGCATCATCTGTGGTCGACCCAAAGCGTGGTAAAGGTCCGTGAGGCCGCGACCGGGTTAATCCTGGAGAACCTGCTGAAGGGGCGTCAAGGCGACTGGTCTGATCTGTTGCGAGC
>CAJYHD010000110.1 GCA_913773715.1 uncultured Sphingobium sp. | reverse complement strand
GAAAGCTGCTCGCCTGGAACAACCGGCTGGATGACGGCCGGTTGTTCCAGGCGAGCAGCTTTCCCGTTTCCGGCTGAATCGTCTTGCCGATCTTGGTGAAGCGGGTCGCGCCGCCAGCCGCCGGTTCGTTGAGATATACCATCAAGGTCCAGGTGCGATTGCCCGCGACCGAGCAATAGCGCGCAAAATCGATGCCCTTGGGATCGAAATAGTCGGTATGCGCCTTGAACTCCTGCCCGACTTCATAGCGCTGTCCTTGGATCGGTTCGCCATGCGCCGGATCGATGCCGACGAAGGCCGATAGCTTGGCATCGATCGCGGCGACAATAGGATCGGCGCTATCCAGATCGCAAGTCTCGCTCGTCCTGAAATAGCTGTCGCCGTTCGCATCGGCGATGGTGGAGGGACGGCGGTTTCGCTCGATCCGTTCGATCAACGCGGCACATTCCTTGCCGGACAGGAAGTCCCGCTGGATGAACAGGCTGATGTTGCGGCTTGGTACTCTTTGTACGCGCGGATGCGTGGCGATCCGATCAATGTCGCCATCCTGTCCATGCGGCGGGTTGACCATATCTTCCCCTGACTGGCTCCAGTAGTTGCCGGATGGCTAACGCCGCCTTCACGAAAAGCAAGCGCGGCTATCTACTTGGCTGGACTGTCATTTACATGTCATGTAACTGTCACTCCAAAGCCATGAGACTTGCCTAGCACACGGCCGAGGTGATCGGGGGTTCCAGTACAGTGAGGCAGGTGTCGTTAGACCATGTTCGGCAGCGGTTGCGCGTTCCCGCGCGACGCTATCCAGCATCGTTCGACTGGCTGGCGATAGTCGAGCGCCTGCTGCTTGCGCTGCTCGCCATCCAGCTCGTCAGGCTGATCTGGGTGATCGTGACGCCGGTCGGCAGCTTCGGCCCCTGGGAAGCGCGGGTAGCGCAATATCCGTCAGCCATTGCGCGGCAGGCATTGTTCTCCAGCTTCGATCCTTTCTATCGTACCAGTGCGCAGCCCGCTGGCGGGAACGGCGTAGTCACATCGCTCGCGCTGACACTGTATGGCGTGCGTCTCAATGAAGGGTCCGGCCTTGGCTCCGCCATCATCGCCACGCCCGATGGCGTGCAGAACAGTTTTGCCGTCCGTGAGGAAATCATACCCGGCGTCGTACTGAAGGCGGTGGCGTTCGACCATGTCGTGATCGATCGCGGTGGAGCGGAGGAGCAGGTGTTCATGGATCAGTCCACGGACGCGTCTCCCGCGACGCCGGGTGAAGGCGTGCCGCCGCTATCCGGTTCGGCGGCTCCTCCGATCGCGGCAGGCGGCGCGACCGTCGATGCGCTGAAGCGCGACGTGGGCTTCGTGCCCCGTCTTGAAAATGGTCGCGTCACCGGGCTTGTCGTTCAGTCGAAAGGACCAGCATTTGCAAGCTTCGGCTTCCAGCCCGGCGATGTCGTGACGCAAGTCAACGGCCAGCCGGTCGGTGACCTTCAATCCGTGCAGAACCGGATCATGCCTGGCGCGCGCCTCTCTCTCATCGTCGAACGCGGCGCTTCAACCGCCACCGTCAACCTCATTTTGCAGGGCCAATGAACCGCAATCTCCTCCTTTCCGCCGCCCTCGCTTTGGTATTGACCGCGCCGATCGCGCAGCCGGTCTTCGCGCAGCAGACGCTCAACGTGCGTGACGCCGATATTCGTGCTTTCATTCAGGATGCGGCGCGCGTCACCGGGCGCACCTTCATCATCGACAACCGCGTGCAGGGGAAGGTGTCCGTCGTCACCGATCGCCCGCTGTCGCGGTCCGAATATTTTGAGATCGTGCTGTCGACATTGCGCGCCAACGGCCTTGTCGCCGTGCCTGCGCCGGGCGGGGCCTATCGCATTCAACCCGCCGATGGGGCGGCGGGGCAGCCGAGCGCCGTGGGACAAGCCTCCAACCGCAACCAGTTCGTGACCGAAGTCTTCCGCCTGCGTTCGATCGATGCGGCCAGCGCGCTCGAAACGCTGCGCCCGCTCGTGAGCAAGGAAGGATCGGTGACCGGGAACCGTAGCGGCAACAGCGTCGTCGTCGCTGACTATGCCGATAATATCGCCCGCATCCGTCAGGTCATCCGACAGGTCGATCGCGATACGTCTGCCACGCAGATGGTCATCCTGCGCAACGCTGGCGCGCGCGAGATCGCAACTTCCCTTCAAGCGCTTGTGTCTGCGCGTGCAGGTGAGAATGCCGCGCCAGCCGCAGCCACGGTGGTGCCAATCGACAGCAGCAATGCGGTCGCCATCCGCGGCGACGCCAATACCGTAGCTCGCCTTGCGTCCATGGCCCGCGACTTGGATCAGCGCGCGGCGAGCGGCACCGAAATCCGCGTCTATTGGCTGGAACATGCCGATGCGGAAAAGCTGCTCCCCGTCCTGCAACAGCTGATCGGGCAGGCGGGCGCTATCGCGGCCACCGCCACGACGCCCGCAGCAGGCGGAGGGCAGGGCGGTGCCGCAGCGGCATCCCAGGCTGCAGCGCCCGTGGCTGCCGTCTCATCCTCAGCGTCCGGCAACAGCGGCATCGCCACCCGTGGCCCGGCGATCGTCACCCGCTACGAAGGCGCGAACGCCATCATCGTCGCGGCGAACAGCGACGTGCAGCGTATGCTCGGCGAAACCATCCGTCAGATCGATACGCGCCGCGAGCAAGTGCTGGTCGAAGCGATCATCGTGGAAATCAGCGATGCCGCCGCCAAGAAGCTGGGCGTGCAGTTCCTGATCGGCAGCACCAAGACCGGTTTTGCCGCTACCAACTATTCAAACGCTTCGCCAAACCTGCTGACGCTGGCGGGTGCCTATGGTGCCGATCGGCTCGGTACCACCACAACAACCGTTGTCGCCCCGGACGGCACGCGCACCACCACGGAAGTCCGCCAGAACAACGACCTCGCCAGTCAGCTTCAGTCCGCAGCGGTTGCCAGCCTGCAAAGCGCGACTGGCGGCATAGCGGGGCTGGGCGGCAGTCTTGGGTCGAACGGCATTTTCGGCGCAATCATCAATGCGGTAAAGTCCGACACCAATTCCAACCTGCTTTCGACGCCATCGGTGATGACGCTCGACAACCAGCAGGCTTCGATCCTCGTCGGGCAGCAGGTGCCGATTACCACAGGTGAGGCACTCAGCCAGAATTTCGACAACCAGTTTCGTACCGTCCAGCGGCAGGATGTCGGCATCAAGCTGGAGGTGAAGCCGCAGATCAACACCGGCGGCGCGATCAAGCTGTTTTTGAAGCAGGAGGTGTCGAGCGTCGCCGGTCCTGTTTCCAACAGCAACAGCGACCTCATCATCAACAAGCGCGAGATCGAAACGACGGTCACGGTGGATGACGGTGAGATACTGGCGCTTGGTGGCCTGCTCGACGATAATGAGCGGCGTACGATCGAACGGATCCCGCTGCTCTCCTCCATTCCGGGCATCGGCGAACTGTTCAAGTCGCGCAGTCGCAGCCGGTCCAAGACCAACCTGATGGTCTTCATCCGCCCCACTATTCTCCGTTCGAAGGAAGACGCCCGCGCCCTGACGCAGCAGCGTTACGGCTATGTCCGCGACATGCAGCTTCGCCGCAACCCGGATCAGGAACCCAGCATCGACGAACTGGTCCGTGACTATATGGGCGCGGCCCCGCCCCTGCCGCCGCAGCCGGGTGATGAAATCGTCCAGCCGCAGGCTACGACCGTTCCTGCGCAGATTATCGAGCCGACCATGCGCCAATCCTCGGGCGTCGTTCGCCCGGTCGAAATCCCGGCGAGTGGAGGCCGCAAGTGAGCGAGCCAGCGCTCGACATACCGCAAGCCACGGCTATGCCGTCTCGACCGGTGGACATCCCCTATGCCTTCGCCCGCAAGAATGGCGTCGTCATGCTGCCCATCGAGGGAGACCGCCTGACGATCGCGGTGCGGGCGGGGAGCGATCCGCGCGTCCTGCTGGAAGTACGCCGCCATCTTGCCCGCAGCTTCAACGTTCAGTTCGTCGAGCCTGCGCAGTTCGATCGCCACCTGTCCGATCATTATGCCATGGATGGTAGCGCCGCCGCGATGGCGGGATCGCTGGAGGTCGGCGCGGATGAACTCGACATCCTTGCCGCCGACATTCCGACAGCCGATGACCTGCTAGATAGCGCGGACGATGCGCCTGCTATCCGCCTGATCAACGGGATCATTGCCGAAGCCGCGCGGCAGGGCGTCAGCGATATCCATATCGAACCCTATGAAACCGGCCTCATCGTGCGGATGCGGATCGACGGCGTCCTTCGCGAGACGTTGCGCATGCCGCCGCATGTCGCGCCCGTCGTCGTCAGCCGCATCAAGGTCATGGCACGGCTCGACATCGCCGAACGCCGCGTACCGCAGGATGGGCGCATTGGCCTGACTCTGGGCGGCAAGCTACTTGACGTGCGCGTCTCCACGCTACCGAGCCGGGCTGGCGAGCGCGTAGTGCTGCGTATCCTCGACAAGGAAAATGCCGGCATGTCGCTCGACCTGCTCGGCATGACGGGCGCGCCAGATCGTATCTTCCGCGAAGGCCTCAGCGAACCCAACGGCATCATCCTCGTCACCGGGCCGACCGGCTCGGGCAAGACGACCACGCTCTATGCGGGGCTACGCCAGCTCAATGACGGATCGCGCAACATCTTGACCGTCGAAGATCCGGTCGAATATGCGATCGAGGGTGTCGGCCAGACCCAGGTCAACGCCAAGGTGGGCCTGACCTTTGCCGCG
>CAJYHD010000109.1 GCA_913773715.1 uncultured Sphingobium sp. | reverse complement strand
GGCTCTGTTCGAGCGCCTGCCATCCGATCCGTTCATCGACGAGCGCCAGCGCGTTCCTTCCGGTGCTGCGTGCGTCGAACAGCGTCCGCCCGAGGCGAATATGCAGGCGGGCGGTGTCGCGGAACAGTCGGGCCTGTTCGATCAGCCGCTCCGACCGCGTGCGATCGGCGCGCCGGAACATCGCGCCCACCATCTTTTCTACCATCAGGATGGCGGCGTCGGTCAGCGCCACCTCCATCTCGATCGCGAAGGCGACCAGGGTGGCGAGGCGACGACGGTCTTCGAGCCGGGCCAGGTGTTGGGCGGTCATAATTGCGGCCTCGCGCGCGATCACCGCATAGCGACTGGCATGGATGCGCCGTGCACGCTCCGCCTCAATGCCAAGGCCACGGACATGATCGAGCCGTTCGACGATCGCCTTGAGATTGGCCGCACCCGGCGCTTCCGGCCAGTCGCGTATCCACGCCAGCGGCGAACGGGTGGGTGTTCCCCCGACCCGCAGCAGCGCATCGAGCCGCTCTACCTGGTCCGGCGTCAGGTCGCGGCCGAGCCGGGCGAACGCCTGCCGTCTCGCTTCCGCGCGTGCGACCAGCGCGATCCGCTCGAGAACAGCCAGCAGCGGCAGCACGACACCCGCCCCGCGCAACCGTTCGACCATGGCCGCGACGATGGCATCGCAGCGGTCGGTGGATGCGGCCACCTTGCCAGCGGTCGCGAAGACCATGCCGCGGTCGGCGCGCTCGAAAGAGCGAAGGCCAAGCCGGCGCTCGATCGCGGCACGATGCTCGCGCAACGTCGTGTCACGCGCGGCATAGTCGGTGAAGGCATCCGGAGCGCAGCCGATCTGCGCGGCAAGCACCGTGAGCATTGCCTGAGGCGGTGCTTCACCGGGTTCGATCGCCCGGCCGGGATGGCGGAGGTAGCCAAGCTGCACCGCATAGCCGATCCGGTTGCCGGGACGTCTGCGCCGGAACACCTCGACAAGATCGTCGGGACCGAGCGTGTACAGCCGCTCGATCGAGGCGTGGTCCGATGGCGGATCGAACAATGCGGCGCGCTGCGCCGGTGACAGGATTTGCGCGACCATCTTGACCCTGTTCCCCCTGATGTCACACAATCATGTCGTGATGACGTTGATACGACATAGACAGAGTGACTTGTTAAGTGACAGTATGGCGCCGCTTTGCGGTGCTGCCGTCGTCTGTCACGTGGACGCTCGTTAAAGTGACGGTGCTGATCGGCTATGCGCGGGTGTCGAAGGCGGATGGCAGCCAGGTCATCGACCTCCAGCGCGACGCGCTGGCGAAGGCCGGGGTAGATCTGGAGCATCACCTCTATACCGACGCCGCATCGGGCAAGCGCGACGACCGGCCGGGGCTGGATGCGTGCATCAAGGCGCTGCGTCATGGTGATACGCTGGTGGTGTGGAAGCTGGACCGATTGGGGCGCGACCTGCGCCATCTCGTCAATCTGGTCGGCGACCTGACGAAGCGCGGCATCGGACTCAAGGTGCTCGCCGGCGAGGGTGCGTCGATCGACACCACCACTGCCAACGGTCGGCTTGTCTTCGCGATCTTCGCCGGGCTGGCCGAGTTCGAGCGTGAGTTGATCGTCGAGCGGACCAAGGCGGGCCTCGCCGCAGCGCGTGCTCGCGGACGCAGCGGCGGTCGCCCGTTCAAGATGACGCCCGCCAAACTACGCCTCGCCCAGGCAGCGATGGGCAAGCCTGAAACGAAGGTCGCCGAGTTGTGCGCCGAACTCGGCATCACCCGCCAGACGCTTTACCGCTTCGTCGGCCCGAAGGGAGAGATCAGATCGGACGGCGAGAAGCTGTTGAAGCGCAAATCACGATCACTGGTATAGTGAGGATCGCAAGAATGCCGAAAATACGGGCCGCATACCGCTTCCTCGCCATGTCGGTGGTATTGATGGCAACGCCAGCCTTGGCCCAGCACCAACAGAGTACTTCCCTGCCGCAATCCTTCGGGCGCGGCGTGGCTTCCGTCGATCCCCAGCAACAGGATCGGTGGATCGAGCTGAACGCGGATGTGGACGGCCTCGTCATCATGTCGATCATGCTGAACGGTCAGCGTCTGATGGCGATGGTCGATACCGGTGCCCCGACGACTACAATCGATGCCGACTGGGCGACACGACACGGTCTGCAGCTTCAGCCTTATCAGAAGATCCGCGCGATGGGCGGTGATGCGGTGCAAGCCTTTATAGCGCCCATAGACCGACTTCAGATTGCCGGGTTTCAGCAGGCCGGTGGTGCCGTTCAGGTTGCGGACCTCAGCCCCTTGTCGTCGACGGCGGGCACACCGATCGACGCCGTGATCGGTGTGGACTTCCTGTCAGCCTATGCCGTCACGCTGGACCTCGACAAGCATCGTATTCGCTTTCAGCCTAGCGGCTCGCCGCGTCCTTCGGGGGATGTCGTGCCGGTCGAACTGCGCGACCGCAGACGCGGATTGAGCACAAAGCTCTTCATTGGAAAACGCCTGCTGTCGCCCGTCATGATCGACACCGGAGATGACGCCAGCATGGCGATCACCAAGGATGCCTGGCACGCATCGGATGTGCCACTGCGTCTGACGGATATCGCATCCACCGGTTTGAGCGGCGATGTGATCCTGTCGGAGTTGGGCCGCGTCGACGGCGTTCGGTTCGGGAGTAAGGTATTCGACAAAGTCCCCATGATGTTCGAGCCAGCGCCGCTTGTTCCTGGAGACGAAGCCCGCATCGGCATGAAGCTGCTCGACCGCTTCAATATCTTCCTGGACATCGGGCAGCGGGTGATGATCCTATCGCCCCGATCCATTCCCCCGACGCCCGCTCCCATCACCATGTCCGGCATACAGGGAGTATGGTCGGACGCCGACTTGCAGATCGTCCATGTGATGAAGGGCTCCCCGGCCGAAGCCTTGAGGTTGCGCGCTGGCGACCGCATCTGCGCGATCGACGGAACGAGGATCACGGCCGATGATCAGTCGCCGCTCAGAACATGGAGTTTGGGGCCAGCGGGCAAGGTGATTCCGCTGACGATGTGCGACGGCCGTATCCTATCAATCACGCTGCGGGAGTTTTACTGACGCGGCTTCCTATCCCAACGCCGATCAGCCCTTAGCGTACGCGGGTGAAGAGATTCTGCGATGACCCCATTCAGCTCCGGCGAAAACCGCACTAGGCGAGAGCCTTTTGTATTTAATAAGATAATGCCATTTAGGAGGGTATTATCTTATTGAACATGGTAAATGATCAACCTCCCAAATTCTTCACATTAATGAGGTGTAAATTGTAATTTGACTTATCAAATTACTTTAAAAAATATTAATTTACAAATTTGGCAATGCCATTGTCTATTTAAATATACGCCATAATTCATCTCTTATTTCATCAAGCCTTTGATTTGCATCTAACCTTTCTTTGTAGTCATCTATCCATATACTATATTCGGAAAAACCGCGTCCTCCAGCTACCATGGAACGATATATAGATCCGGCTCCGTCCGTGTTGCCGGCATCTAATTCATTAAGCGCGTTTTCTATGCCTATTATCCAATTTTTGTCGCCCTGAGATTTCAAAATATCATGCGCTTCCTGGAAAAGTAGGCGAGCTTTTGAATTTAGACTAATCATGATTCACCGTATAGGTGATGTGCCTGTGACTTGAACGCCTGGAATCTTCCAAGGTTCAGGAACGAAAACTTGGTTGGTTCCTGGTCCTCCCAAATATATGCCTCCTTGATAACCAACAGGCCCTTCATATATCGTCGTGCCCTTGGGAATTGTTACAGTATATACGTTATCTATGGGGGATGATCCTGTATATACACCAGTCTTGGGATCAATCCATTGTGGTTTTACCGCAGAGTCGATTCGAACCTGTGCTACCGATTTTGGCGGCTCTCGAGTAAACCATTGTCCAAGAGGCTTTCCGGCCTCACCTCCGCGGTACAATACAAGGTCATCGGCAAGTATTGTTGCGTTGTAGCGGCCTCCCGCAAAATTACTGGCCGGATTGCCGCGAAGTTGTGCAAGGGGGCCGGGATTATGAACCTGATTATATTTAAAGTGTGTGCAAGCTGCTAATCCGAGAGGATCACCCCAACGGATTGGATCATGCACATAGGCATGGGTCCGCAGGCCGCCGTCCACACCGATCGGGTCGGGGGACAGATATTGGCCGGTATCCGGGTCGTAATAGCGGTTGAGGTTGTAGTGCAGCCCGCTTTCCGCATCCTCCCATTGCCCGGGGAAGCGCAACGCACAGGGGGTGGTTTTGCCCTCCGCGCCGAGACCAGCGCCCCCGCGTTCGCGCAGCAGCGCGCGGGCGGTGCGGGTGCGGCCCCATAGCTCCGGCTCGGCGCGCCAGTGGCATTGGCCGTCCTCGTCGAACAGCGCGTGCGGCGCGCCGAGCTGGTCGGCGACGATCGGCAGCCACTGGGCTTCCGCGGGCACCGGTTCGGCATCCGCGCCCGCCGGAACCAGTTCCCTGGCCAGGGGGCGCAGGCCGTCGGGCTCGAAATGCCAGCGTTCGATCGAGAGGCGTTCTCCCCCCTCGCCTTCGCCCGAGTGATGCCCCGAGCGATGCCACGCCTCGGCCAGGGACGTGCCCTGCCAGACATAATCGACCCGCCGCGCGCTCGGGCCGCCCAGCAGCACCTTGCCCACGCGCCGCCCGAAGGCGTCATAGCTGTAGCGCCAGCGCGCGCCGTCGGGCGTCTCCAGCTCGGCCAGCCGGTCGAACCCGTCCCAGCGATAGCGCCAGCGGCGCGGGCGAAAGCCGTGCTCGGACTGGATACGCTCGACCATCCGACCGCGCGCGTCATAGCGGAAGCGGTTCGGCCCCGCCTCCACCACGCAGTCGCACCAGTAACGATGCTCGCCCGCCAACCCTTCGGCCAGATTCATCAGCGCGTCGTAGTGATAGGCCTCGCACGCGCCGGGCCGCTCGACGGCGACCGTCTGGTCGCGCAGGTCGTAATGGAAGCGCGTCTCGCCCGGGACGGTGCCCGTGCCGGCGTCCCGGATCCCCGCCAGCCGCCCGGCGCGATCCCAGTCATAGTGGCGCACCAGCTCACCGGGCGCGGGCGGTGTGCCCGAGAAGACCGCGACCCCGCCCGCCCGCTGCTCCGCCAGTCGTCCGGCAGGGTCATAGGCCTGGGTCAGTTGAAAGGCGGTACGTGTCCCAATCGCGGCCGCCTCGCGCAGCGTCTCCAGCCCGCTGGCGTCATGCGCGAAACGCAGCGCATGGCCGTTGCTCTCATAGCGGCGCAGCAGCCCGGCATCGTCAAAGCGCAGCGCGGTCTCACCGCTGGGGCTGGTGCGCCCGACACAGCGTCCCGCTTCGTCGTAACGATAGGTGACGGCGATGCCGTTCTGCTCTTCGGCGACCAGCCGCCCCTTGTCGTCATAGCGCAGCCCGACATCGGCGATCGCCCGCGGCACGCCGTCGACCAGCCGCCAGGTCGTCGCGCTCACCAGCCGGTCCGCGTCGTCATAGCGATAGGAGATCGCGTCCTCGCCCGCGATCACCCGGGTGATACGGTCGCGGTCGTCCCATTCGAAATGCTGCTCGGTTGCGTCGGGCATCCGCTTGGCCAGAACCCGACCCAGCGCGTCGCGGTGATAGAGCGTCTCCCGCCCGGCCCAGTCGCCCTGCCCCGCCAGTCGCCCCGCCGCGTCATAGCGGAAATGCCAGGCCTGTCCGGCCGCATTGGTGATCGTCGCCAGCCGCCCCGCACCGTCATAGGCGAAGCCGGTTGTAGCCCCCAACGGATCGATCGTCCGGCGCAGCGTGTCGAAGGCGCCGTGGACGAAACGGGTCGCCTGTCCATCGCCCCGGATGCGCGCGGCGAGCAGGCCCTCGCCGTCATAGGCGAAGCGGGTTTCGCCGCCATCGGGGGTGCGCGCCCAGCTGACCGCGCCGCGGGGATTGTCGGCCGAGCGCTCATAGTCCCAGGCACTGGTACGCCCGGCGGGATCGGTCAGCTCCAGCAACCGTCCGAACCGGTCCCAGCGATAGCGGGTGACACGCTCGCTCGCCGAGGCGGTGGACGGATCGTGGCGGGCGACCGGACGCCCGGCTGCGTCATTCTCGTACCGGGTGGGGCCATTACCGGCGACATGCTCCTCGATCAGCGCGCCGCGTTCGTCATAGCGCGCGGTCACCTGGACCCCGTCCGCCCCGGTCCAGCCGATGATGTTGCCCGCCGCGTCGCGGGTCCAGCGGACCGCGCCGTCCGGCGCCGCAAAGGCGGCCAGCGCACCCCAGCGGTCATAGGCCCAGGTCACGCTGCGCCCGCTCCAGTCGGTCTGTGCGATCAGGCGACCGTCGCCGTCATAGGCGAAGCGCGTCTCGCGCCCGGCGGGGTCGATACGCCGCTGCAGCCGCTCCAGCGCGTCCCACTCGCTGACCGTGCGCGCGCCGAGCGGGTCGATCTCCTCGACGACCAGGTTATTCGCGTCATAGCGAAAGCTGGTGACCGCGCCGGTGGCGTCGACATAGCGCGACAGCCGTTCCTCGGGGAAATAGAGGAAGCGGTCGTCGAACATGCCGTCGCCGGTGCGCGTCCCCGTCACCCGTCCGGCCGCGTCATAGGCGATCTCGACCCGGGTCGAGCCGCTGTCCTGCAACCCGTTCAGCCAGCCTTCGGACGAATAGCGATAATGGAACTCGCCGGTGAACGCGCCCTGCACATCGAGCAGATGCCCGGCCGCGTCATAGCGATAGCGGACCAGCGGCTCGCGCTCGCCCTCCATCCACAGCGCGCTCAGCCAGCCCTGCGGCGTGGTGTCGACGCGGAAGCGCGTGCCGTCGGGAACGCGCACCCCGCGCAGCCGCCCCTCGGCATCGCGGTCGAAGACGATGCGGTTGCCGTTGCGATCCTCGATCCCCGCCATCAGCATCCGCGCGAGGCGCTGCGCCTGTATGACAGCCGCAGCCAGCACTATCTGATCTTCGCGCCGACCCGCGACCCCGCGCGGATGCTGATGGCGGGGATCGAGGATCG
>CAJYHD010000108.1 GCA_913773715.1 uncultured Sphingobium sp. | reverse complement strand
CAGCCGAGCGCGCGCTTGAGGTTCGCGCGCGCTGGAAGCGACAGCCGCACCCCGCCACGCACCCCGTCGATCGTCAATCGATAGCTGCGCGCCCGCGCCGACCGGCACACTCGCACCGGTACCGCCGCGCCATCGACCAATATACTGGCGTCCGCGTCAAAGTTCGCGGTCGACAAGATGGTTCTCCCAATCGCCCGCGTCCGCTTCCGCCACGGTCCATCCGCGCACCGACTCGCCCGCGCGATGCACCGCCTCGCGATCACCGCTGATGAGATAATGCCAGTCCGGCAGCGGCAACCCTTCACCGCGCAGACGATAGGCGCAGGTCCGCGGCAGCCAACTCAACTGCCGCACCTTCGCCGGGGTCAGCCGCACACAATCGGGCACGAAGCGGCGGCGCTCCTTGTAATTGCTGCAAAATCCCGTCTGCCGATCAAGCAGGCGGCAAGCGACGTTGGTGGGGTAGATGCGCCCTGTATCCTCGTCTTCGGCTTTGTGTAGACAGCATTTGCCGCAGCCGTCGCACAGCGCTTCCCACTGTGCGCGGTCAAGCTGGTCGAGCGGCTTTTCCCAGAAGTCCAATCTTCACTTCACCCATTTTCCGAAGAAGGCGTCGAGCCTGTCGGGCGCGCCCTCATCCTCGTTCGTCGCCGGATCGTCCACCGGCACCAGCGCGATCGGCTTGCCGTCCGAACCGAACAGATAAGGCGTGCGGCTGTGGCTTACCAGATAGTCGCCGCCGCCCTTCTGCTTCTCGTCCCCATAGACGACGACGAAGTCCTTCGCCACCTTCGCGACCTGCTCCGGCGTCCCGGTAAGGCCGATCAGGCGCGGGTGAAAAGCCGCGACATAGGTCTTGAGCACCGCCGGCGTATCGCGCCCCGGATCGACGCTGATGAAGATCGGCTGGAGCTTCGCCGCCCGAGCAGGCTCCGCCTTTTCGAACCGCGCATAGGCCTGCATGATCTTCTGCAAGTCGAGCGGGCAGACATCCGGGCAATAGGTGTAGCCGAAATAGACGAGGCGGTATTTGCCCTTGAAATCGTCCCAATGCGTCGGCTTGCCGTCCTGATTGGTCAGCGTGAACGGGCCGCCGATCCGCGCGCCGACAAGTTCGCCTTGCGTATCGGCGCTTGATGCGTCGCCGCCCCCGCCCATATTGCAAGCGGACACCAATGCCAGAAGCGGCAGGATGCAGGCGAAGACGGCTTTGTTCATGGCACCGCCAGCCATGCCCTGCTATCAGGCCATTTGCAAATCAGACGGGGCGTAACATGAAGAAGACAGGCTTTTCCGCTTGGATGGGTTCGGGCCGTGCAATCGCGCTGGCTTTGGCGCTCACGACCCCGATCGCGGCGCAGGCGCAATTTTCCGACAATTATAATTTCCTGAAGGCAGTCAAGGACCGGGACGGGCAGAAAGCGACCGACCTGCTCCAGAAACCTGGCTCTACCGTCGTCAACAGCCGCGACGTAACCACCGGGCAGACCGCGCTGCATTATGTGGTGGCCCGCCGCGATGCGACCTGGCTCACCTTCCTGCTGTCCAAGGGCGCCAACCCCAACCTCGCCGACAATGACGGCAATACGCCGCTGATGGATGCGGTGCAGGGCCGGTTCGAGGAAGGCGTACGGGCGCTGATCACTTACAATGCGCAGGTGGACAAGGCCAACAGCAGCGGTGAAACCCCGCTCATCCGCGCCGTCCAGTTGCGCGACGTCGCCCTGGTTCGCCTGCTCGTTGCGCAGGGCGCCAATGCCGACAAGCGCGATTCGATCGCGGGCATGTCCGCACGCGACTATGCCAAGCGCGACGATCGCACGCCCGGCCTTGCAGACGCCATCGAGGCGGCAAAGACCGTCAGCAAGCCTTCAGGCCCTGTCCAAGGCCCGACGTTCTAAGTTTTTCCGCTCGGCTTAGCTCTACCAGCCCAGTTCGGCGGCATGGTCGGGATCGGAAAGCGCAGTCAGCCGACGCGCCGCCCGCCGGGCAAAACGCAGCGTCTCCGCCTTGCGCCGCGCCGCCGCCAGTGGCTCAACCGGGGCAGGCCGTACCAGTTCGGCATCATATTGGTCGGCGACGATCAGGCCTGTTCGCGTCGGCCACAGTGCCTCCGTTTCGAACGGGGCCAAGTCGAAGCCGGCAGGCACCGCCCAGAAGAAGCGGTCGCAATAATCGAAATAGTCCGGCCACTTCATATCGCCCAGCAAGTCCGCCCGACTGCACTTGATCTCGACGATCGTCAGCCGACCCGCCGCGTCGATCGCCATGATGTCGGCCCGGCGGCCATTGGGCAGCGGCACTTCCAATATGCCGCTCATGTCGTGGCGGAAGAATAGCCGCAACGTGCCCCGCGCAACGGCCAAAGCCGTGCCGTCGGTCATCGGCGAACACCCCTCTACGGGCGGAACATCAGCCTCGATAATGTCGCTCATGCCCATGACCTTAGAACAAGAGTGGAACAAAAGAAAAGGCCGTTTCAGGCTATCCCGAAACGACCCATTAGATTTTCGAACGCTCCCGACGAAGCGACCGGCGTCACCGATAGAAGATATGATTGTCGATCGACGCCAGCTTGGCCTTGCCCCAGCCCGGCGAAACGCGACGTGCGTGGAAATAGAGCGCGCCTTCCGCCCGGCTGTCCCAGCTGTCGTTCATCGCAATCTGGGCAATGGCAACGGCTTCACGCCAGCTTTCGCTGCCGGTGCGGATAGCAGGCATCGACTGGCCGCGCACGAAGCTGAACTGGCTCGGCTGATAGACGACGCCGCAGAGGCTGTCGGCGAAGCGGCCCGACTTGGCGCGATTGATGACCACACGCGCGACGGCCAGCTGGCCTTCCAGGCTTTCGCCCTTGGATTCGAAATACACGGCACCCGCCAGACACTTCATTTCGCCATTCAGCTGCTCGGGAGCGCTCTGCGCATCGACCAGGGCAGCGAGGCTGTTCGCCTGCACATCGGCATTCATGGAGGGGGTGAAATTGGTCAGCGGCTGCGCGACTTCGCGCGGCGTACCGAAAATAACGGTGGGCTGATGCCCTGCCACCGACGCTGCCTGGAGCGTCGAAGTCCCGGGAAGGGAAACCACCGATGGTATCGCCTCTGCGGCGCTCGACATTTCGGAGGCTGTCATCGCTGCCGCAGTGGACAGCGCGAATGCCGCGGCGATCGCGGCCTTCAAACGGAAACTCATTCAAAATCAACGTTGTGCGGTTCTTGGCGCGAGCGTCGTTTTTAACTCTTACTCTTCGACGTCGGCCGCCCCCCGTCTGCGTGTTTACCCCCTCCGCCCCCCGTGGACGAATGCGGCAACCTGCGCCATGAAGCGTGGCGGTTCCTCTGCACATACCATTGCGGGGAGTCAACGATCGCAGAATATCTCTTCGGCGAACCGTTCGGGATTCGGGATATCGAGTTCCACTATCCACAGGTCGGGGTCCGACTTGCGTCGGCGCGCCATATATTGAGCCAACGCCTCCGGTCCTTCTTCAGGCGAAGGACCACAGCGCATCAACGCATATCCGCCGGTAAAGTTCGATACCCGTTCGAACAGGCCGATTTCTCGCCCGCGATCCACAGCCTGGATCAGTATCACACCGCTGATGGCGTCGCCCTTGGCAACCACGGCGGAGAATCCGCCCTCTGCCATCGCCCGCCGGATCAGCGCGCCGACCAGCATCTCGCTGGTCAACCGCGCCGGGACGTCAGGCGGCATAGCCGGGCAGCGAGGACAACGGGATCTGTGAACGCATGAAGGTGCCGGTACCGCGCCCGACTTCCTCGCCGTCCGCGTCTATCAGGCTGGCTTCGGCGACATAGACCCGCCTCCGACCGCTGATCCAGCGTCCTTCAGCGCGTATTCGCCCCGGCCCGATCGGGCGCGTGAAGAGGAGGTTGAAGGCGGTGGTCAGCAGGAAGCGATCGCTGACCAGGCTGTTGGCGGCATAGAAGGCCGCATCGTCCAGCATCTTAAAATAGACCGTGCCATGGACGGCGCCCGCCGCATGAAACTGGCTTTCATCGACATCGAAGTCGATGATCGATCGCCCCGCCTCGACGATATGCAGGTCCGAGCGGAACAAACTGTTGATGGGCGCGGATCGATAGAGGCTTTCGAGCGCACGAAAATGCGCCGCCTCCCCGCTCGCGGCGTCAGGCGGCGTCACGCGCCCCGCCGCCCGCCAGCAGCGCATGCAGCGCGGCGGTGGATTTCGCGCCGCGCAGACGCGTCACCTGCGACTCGTCGCGCAGATAA
>CAJYHD010000107.1 GCA_913773715.1 uncultured Sphingobium sp. | reverse complement strand
ACCAGCACCACCGCCTCGAACAGGGTGTGATACACCGCGTCGATCGACTGGCCGATAAACTCGGTGGGGTTGTAGATGACACTATATTCCAGGCCCTTGGGGAAACGGGCCGACAGCGCGTCCATTTCCTTCTTGACGTTTTCCGCCGCGTCGAGCGCGTTCGAGCCGGGACGCTGCATGACCGCGATGACGACTGTCGGCTTATTGGAAAGATAGGTGTTGGTGCCGTAATCCTGCGCGCCAAGCTCCACGCGCGCGACGTCGCTTACGCGCACCTGATGACCATTGGCATCGGTGCGGATGACGATGTTGGCGAACTGCTGCGGTTCGGTCAGGCGGCCCTGCATCTCGACGCCGAGCTGGAAGGCCTCGCCCCGGTCGTATGGCGGCTGGCCGATCGAACCGGCGGATACCTGCACGTTTTGCGCACGCAGGGCGGACACGATCTCACCCGCAGTCAGGTTGAGCGCCGAGGCGCGGTCGGGATCGATCCAGATCCGCATCGCATAGTCGCGTGAGCCGAACAGCTGCACGTCGCCCACGCCGTCGAGCCGGGCGAGCCGGTCACGCACCTGCGTCAGCGCATAGTTGGAGAGGTAATTGCGGTCGAACGTCCCGTCGGGCGACTGGAGGTTCACGACCATCAGGAATTCGGGCGTCGTCTTGCGCGTCACGACGCCAAGGCGCTGTACCTCTTCGGGCAGGCGCGGGATGGCGACGGCAACGCGGTTCTGGACCAGCACCTGCGCGGCGTCGAGATCGGTGCCGACCTTGAAGGTGACGGTGATCGTGACCTTGCCGTCGCCTGTCGACTGGCTGCTCTGATAGAGCATGTCGTCGACGCCGTTGATTTCCTGTTCGATCGGCGCGGCGACGGTGGACGCGACGGTTTCCGCCGACGCTCCGGGATATTGCGCGGACACAGTGACGGTCGGCGGCACGATGTCGGGATATTGCGAGACGGGCAGGCCGATGAAGGCGAGCGCGCCGACGACGGTGATGACCACCGCGATGACTGCGGCGAAAATCGGCCGGTCGATGAAGAAGCGGGATAGGCGCATCGGTATGTTCCTCGATGGCGTGAAGGGGGCCGCGCGATCCGGCGGGTTGCCGGATCACGGGACGTCAATGCGAAAATAGAGCCGGCTTGCGCCGCGTTACCGGACGAAAGTGGCCTGCGCAGCGGCGGGGGCGATGCTGTCGACCGGCGTGACCTTTGCCGGGGCTGGCATGATCCGGGCAGGCTTGGTCGCGACCTTCGCGCCGGGCATCGCCGCCTGAAGGTTGGAGACGATCACGCGGTCGCCGGGGGTGAGACCCGATCGGATGATTCGCAGACCATCGACCACGGGGCCCAGTTCGACCGGCTTTGCGGCGACGCTGTCATCCTTGCCAACGACGAGGACGGTCTTGCGCGCCTGATCCGACTGGATCGCTTCGTCGGGGACGAGCAGGGCGTTGACCTTGCCATCGTCGGACAAGCGCATGTTGCCGAACAGGCCGGGTGTCAGGAAATTGCCCGGATTGTCGAAGATCGCGCGGATGCGGATCGTGCCGGATCGCGGATCGAGGCCATTGTCGGTGAAGTCGAGTCGGCCCTTCCACTTATAGTCCGCTTCGTCCTGAAGACGGACCTCGACCGCGCCGCCATTGCCCCTGTCGCGCTGCGACTTGAGATAGAGCGCTGCGGACGCGTCGAACGCGAAGTAGATGGGGTCGAGCCGATTGACGGTGGTCAGCAGGCTCGCGCCCGTTCCTTCCGCCCCGGAAACCAGATTGCCGATATCGACGCGACGATCCGAGACGCGACCGGAGATCGGCGCGCGGACCTGCGTGAATTCGACATCCAGCGCCCGTTGCCGCTCGCGGGCTTGCGCGCCAGCAAGAGCCGCTTGCGCCGCCTGAAGGCGCGAGCGCAGCGAATCCACCTCGCTTGCCGAAACGGCTTCGTCGCCGGTCAGGCGCTGGACGCGGCTATAATCATTTTGCGCCAGGAGCATGGCGCTGCGAGCGCTAGCAGTGGCTGCCCGCGCTTCGGCAAGGGCTGCGGTGAAGGGGCGCGGATCGATAGTGAAGAGCAATTGCCCCTGGCGCACGAATTCACCGTCCTTGAAGTGGATAGCGGTAACAGCACCGGACACACGCGGACGGATTTCGACCGTCTGGCTGGGTGCGAACCGGCCGACATAGTCATCCCACTGGGTGACGGCGCGGCTCAGAGGTGCGGAAATCCCCACCGTCGCAATCTGTGCGGAGGCGGCCTGCGCCTGCGGACGGTCGAGCAGTTTCCAGCCGACCCCCCCTGCGACAACGATCGCGATCAATGCGACAGCGCCGTATTTCTTCCGCAGTCGGCCGGGTGGAGAGGTGACCTCGTGATCATTGTCGGTGCCGATGGGTGTATGCATGTTCATGCGAAACTCCGGGTCTTGGGCGCGCCGCGAATGGCGGTAACATCGGCAAGCAGCCGTTCGAGATGAGCATAGGTGAAGCCGACGGACAGGAAGGCGGCAATGCGAGCGGGATGCAGCGCATAGCCTCTGTGCCAAGCCTCCACCGCGACGTGGCGAAGCGCTTCAAGCCGCTCGTCGGCAAGCCGGGGGTCGGACCGTTCGCCAAAGATGAGGCGATGCAGCTTTGCCCAGCGACCCGGCGCGCGCAGCGTAGCCATGCCGTCCTTGCGGGCAAGCTGGACGACGCTCCATTCGAGCGGCGAGAAATCCGAAGCGTCGACTGGCGCGATGTCACTGATCGGCGCGGTTGGTGTTACGATGGACAAAGGCGCCCCGGCGCCATCTTCGGAATGGAAAGTCCAGGAACGGTAAGCCATGATTGTTCCCCTTGTAGTGGAAGGCGAACGTGCGGGCATGGCTGCTCCCTCCGCGCAGCGACAAGGTCACAGGCAGGGATCAGTCAGCCGGACCGGACGATCCGCCGAGGATGCAGGACAGCAGCTGGCCATGCCAAATCGCACGGTCAGTCGGCGTCGGGATGAAAGGATAGAAGCAGTGCCCTTTTAAGGAGCGTTATGCTTCCCGCCGTCGATGACGGCCTGTGTTGGAGATTAGCGGCATTCGACCTCCTTAAGGAAATCTACCTTCGATACCGCCTGGTATATAAAACAAATGTGGATGGCGTCAACCGGATTTTATACCGATTGGTATTTTTCCGGTATCTTATTCTATTTGCCTAGATGTCCGCCTCTTCGTCATCGTCCGCGATCGTGCGCGGCCCGGTGATTTGCGGAGGTTCCGACGTCATCATCGATCCTTGCAGCGCGATATCGAGCTTTCGATCGACGTCCAGTTTTCCGACCTCGATCGCTTGATCGTCAGCCGGAAGATCATCACTGTCCTTGCCTGGGATCTTGGTCATCGCGCTGCCTTTCTTAATGTTTTTTCAACGCACAGGATGGGCACAAGTGTCCCGAGCGTTCACACCAATATCAACCATCCGGCAACCGCTCCGCTGGCGACGATGGCGGGCGTGATCCATGGCTTCTTCACTCGCCATGCGAGCGTCAACGCGACGAGGAAGATGGCAATGCCAAAGACGGGAGACGAAACCCGGCTGACCGTCGCTTGCGCCAGTTCCAGAAACGTCGCCGCGATGATACCGACAACCGCTGCCGCCACGCCTGCCAGCAAGTGATGCAGTGCGGGATGCTCCACGACCGCCTCCAACCGTTCGAAGAACAGTAGCGAGAAAGCGAAGGCAGGCAGGAACATCCCCGCCGTGGTTGCAACCGCGCCGGGGAAGCCGCCCGCCAGATATCCGGCGAAGGTAGCAAAGATGACAAGCGGCGCGGGCAGTACATTGGCGAGCGCTACCCCGTCCAGAAACGCGCCATCGGTCAGCCAGCCGCGCCCTACCGTATCGGCCCGGACATAGGGTATGGCGGTATAGGCTCCACCGAAAGTCAGCAGCCCGCCTTTCAATCCCGCGACGAACAGCATCAGGATCGTGGCGGGCGCGCCCGTCGCTGCCGCTGCGGGCAAAATCGCCGTCCCACCACTGCGGAGGAATAGACCGCCAGCCAGCAGGAGAAGGATCAGCAACCCAGCACCCCGCAGAGGCTTGTCGGGCGCGAGGTAGCCAACCCCACCCGCTATCAGGACGATCCAGAACGGTATCTGCATCAACGTCGCGACCAGTGCCGCCGCTGCGATCACGCCCAGCAAAGGTCCCTCTACGATATGCTGTCCGATCCGCACAACGGATCGCAGGATGATGCCCAGCACCGCGATCTGAACGCCGACCATCGCCCCGGCCCAGATGCCCTTGCCCGCAATCCATGCCTCATAGGCCCAGGCCGCGCCCAGCATCAGCACGAAGCCCGGCAGCATGAAGCCCAATCCTGCGAGCAGCCCGCCGACCCGGCCGCGCGCCACCATGCCCAGATGCACGCACAGCTCATGCGCTTCGGGTCCCGGCAATATCTGAAGCACGGCGAGCAGCCGGTTGAACCGCGCCTTGTCGATCCATCCTTCTTCTTCGATCAGGGTCTGGCGCAGCATCGCGATCTGCGCCACCGGCCCGCCAAAGGCCAATGCACCAAAGCCCAGAAATTTGAAGAACAGGGCCGGAAGACTCAGGGTCTGCGGACTGCTCCGCTGATTGTCTTGCATCGTCAACACGCTCCTTTGGCCGCAGGCGCGGCGCATGGAGCGGACTTGGACGGGTCGCGTCTCACCGGGCGTCCGCGTCGGCCCGGATATATGCAGCTATGATCGACGAGCGGCATTGCTGTCAACGCGCTCTGGCATCATCCGCCGCCCGCCGCTACACAGGCGCCCCGATGCATCGTTTCGCCAATCCTGCCCGATTCCTGAAGATCGCCCGACCGCTGACCGGCTGGCTGTTCTGGCCGGGCGTGGTGTTGGCCGTGGTGGGTGCCTATTGCGGCCTGTTCCTGACGCCGGCCGACTATCTTCAGGGCGACACCGTCCGCATCCTCTATATCCATGTGCCCGCAGCCTGGCTTGGCCTTGGCGGCTGGAGCGGCATCGCGATCGCGGCGCTGATTCAGCTTGTCTGGCGGCATCCGCTCGCCGCCGTCGCGGGTCGTGCCATCGCCATTCCGGGCGCGCTTTTCACCGCGCTATGCCTGCTTACCGGCTCGATCTGGGGCCGTCCGACCTGGGGGACATGGTGGGAATGGGACGGGCGTATGACCTCCATGCTCATCCTTTTTTTCCTGTATCTCGGCTATATCGCGCTCTCCAACGCCAGCGCGCGGCAGGGCCAGCAGGGCGGCGTCAGCAATGTCACTGCGATCTTCGGCCTCGTCGGTGCGGTCAACATTCCGATCATCAATCGGTCGGTGGTGTGGTGGAACAGTCTGCACCAACCCGCATCCATCACCTTGCGCGGGTCCAGCATCGATGGGTCGCTGCTCTGGCCGCTGGGGCTGACGCTTCTCGGCTTCACGCTGCTGTTCGCCGCGATCGTCCTGATGCGCATGCGCGCCATCCTCGCCCGCAACAAGGTGGAGGCGCGGATGCAGCGCCTGGCGCGGGGCTGACATCATGAACCAATGGGCCTTCGTCATTGCCGCTTATGGCGTGACCGCGCTTGGCACGCTGCTCGTCAGCGTCGTGAGCTGGCGCGCGATGCGGGCTGCGGAAAAGGCGGCGGAACGGTCATGAAGGCCAAACATCAAAGGTTGATCCTCGTCGTCGCCGCCATCGTCGCTATCATCGGCGCGGCGCTGCTGGCAATGTCGGCGCTGAAGGACGAGGCTGCCTATTTCTACGCGCCCAATGATGTGAAGACCAAAGGTGTTGAACCGGGCAAGGCGATCCGGCTTGGCGGCATGGTCGTGAAGGGCAGCCTCAAGCGCGCACCCGATGGCGTCACCATCCACTTCAACGTTACGGACGGCAAGGCCACCGTACCCGCCACCTTCAGCGGCATCGCGCCCGATTTGTTCAAGGAAGGAAGCGGCGTCGTAGCGGAGGGCGCGTTCGACGAAAAAGGCCTGTTCCGCGCCACGAACCTGCTCGCCAAGCATGACGAACGCTACATGCCGCGCGAGCTGGACGGCATGACCTACAATGAATCCACGCACGAAATGCAGGCGGAGCGGTGAGCGACCTTTCATCTCCGTTCGGTTCGAGCAGCTTTGAGCGAAGCCGAGAAGCGTCCGTCGAGAAGCGTTCGACATGTGCCGTTCTCGACAGGCTCGAACCGAACGGATGTGGTGCCGGGGGACACTATCCATGATCGCCGAAACCGGCCTCGCCGCGCTGTGGCTCGCTGCCGCGCTCGCGCTGCTTCAACTCTTCCTCTCTTTTGCTGGCCTCAAAGGCGGCAAGGCCGAGCTTCTCGACGCCGTCCGCCCCGCCGCCGTGGCGCAGGGCGTGCTGACTGCCATCGCCTTCGCCCTGCTCGTCACCTTGTTCCTGCGTTCCGACATGTCGGTCCTGCTGGTTGCGACCAACAGCCATTCGGCCAAGCCCTGGCTCTACAAGTTCGCCGGGACATGGGGCAATCATGAAGGCTCCATGCTGCTGTGGGTGACGGTCATGGGCGTTGCAGGCGCCGCCGTCGCTCTGTTCGAGCGCGCGCTCGACCGCAGCACCCACATGGCGACGCTTGGGGGACAGACGGCGATTTCGCTCGGTTTCTATGCCTTCCTGCTCTTTTCCTCCAATCCCTTCGCGCGGATCGACCCGCCGCCAGCGGACGGGCAGGGGCTTAATCCGTTGCTGCAAGACCCCGGCCTCGCCTTTCACCCCCCCACACTTTATCTCGGCTATGTCGGCCTGTCGGTTGCCTTCTCCTTTGCGATCGGGGCGTTGCTCACGCGGCAGGTCGACGCAGCGTTCGCCCGTGCGATGCGGCCATGGGTGCTGGGCGCATGGATATTGCTGACGCTCGGCATCACGGCGGGCAGCTATTGGGCCTATTATGAGCTGGGCTGGGGCGGCTGGTGGTTCTGGGACCCGGTCGAGAACGCTTCGCTGATGCCCTGGTTCGCCGCAACCGCACTGCTCCACAGCGTTACGGTTCTAGCGACCCGCGATGGTCTGCGGGCGTGGACGATCATGCTCGCGGTCATCGCCTTCTCCATGTCCATGGTCGGCACGTTCCTCGTTCGCTCGGGCATCCTGACGAGCGTCCACGCCTTCGCCGTCGATCC
The DNA here is from genome assembly GCA_913773715.1 of uncultured Sphingobium sp. The sequence continues at coordinate 706 of CAJYHD010000107.1, read as the reverse complement.
GCAGCGCGGCAGCTTCATTCTTGCGCTGCTCGCCATCTATATCGGCGGCGCGCTGGCGCTTTTCGGCTGGCGCATCGGATCGGTCAAGGAAGGCGCGCCCTTCGACCTCATCAGCCGCGAAACGCTGCTGGTCGTCAACAATTTGCTGCTCTCGGTTATTCTGGGCATCGTCCTCATCGGCACCCTATACCCGCTGATGACGGAGGCGTTCGGACACAAGGTCTCGGTCGGCGCTCCCTATTTCGATCGCATCGTTGGACCTATCGCATTGATCTTGCTGATCTTCATGGCGGCGGGACCGATGACGCGGTGGCGACGGGACGAAGCGAAGGCCGTTGGAAAACGATTGCTGGTCCCCGCGCTCATTTTGCTGTTTCTGTCCATTTCAGTGTCTATCTTTGCCGCCGGACGCATCGGCATCTTGCCCGTCCTCGGTCTGATCGTCGCTGGATCGGTCGGTGTCGCGAGCCTGCTGCCGCTGCGCCGCCGAAAGCTCTGGCGCACCCCGCTTTTCACCTGGGGCATGGTTGTCGCGCACTTGGGCTGCGCGGTCAGCCTCGTCGGCATGGCTTGCGATTCCGCCTTCACAGTAGAGAAACTGGTTGCCGCCCGCCCCGGCGACACGATCCAGACCGCGGGCTGGACCCTGCGCTTCGTTCAGATCATGCCGCTCGCTGGGGAAAATTGGACTGCGTTGCAGGCGGAT
>CAJYHD010000106.1 GCA_913773715.1 uncultured Sphingobium sp. | reverse complement strand
CAAGCTCGACGTGCATCAGGCTGAGACGATCGTCGAGCAGTCCAACGCCGATGTCGCCGTGGCGGTGACGCAGGTCGCGCAGGATCGCAATGCCATCGATCTGCTGGCAGGCGCGCCGACCGAGGATGCATTGTTGCCTGTTTCGCTCAATGACCTCACGGCGCACATCGCCAAGGTGCCCGCCAACCTGTCGTCGGAGGTAATTCTCGCACGACCCGATGTGCTGGAAGCCGAGCATCGCCTGAAGGCCGCCAATGCCGATATCGGCGCGGCGCGCGCGGCGATGTTCCCGCGCATCAGCCTGACGTCCGCGATCGGCGTGGCGAGTACGGCGCTATCGTCGCTGTTTAGCGGCGGTGGCTTTGCCTGGTCAGTTGCGCCTTCCGCGACCCTGCCGATCTTTGGTGGGCAAGTTCGTGGCAATATCGAGTATAGCAAGGCGCAACGGGACGTGGCGCTCGCCCAATATGAAGGCGCGATCCAGACCGCTTTCCGCGAGATCGCCGACGGGCTGGCGCGCGAAGGCACGATCGAGGAAGAGGCAGCGGCGCAGCAGCGTCTGGTGATTGCAAGCGGTCGCGCCTATGCGCTGGCGGAGCAGCGGTACCGGGCGGGCATAGACACCTTCCTCAATACGCTGACCAGTCAGCGAACATTCTACAACGCGCGCCGGTCCGAGATCAGCACCAAATTAATATTGGTCAATAACCGAGTTTTACTGTATCGTGTAATCGGCGCGGATCAGTAAACAGCATCTTTTTTCTTGATCACGACTCTGGTAATCTCTCCGTCATAAATCGGGAGAGGACCGATGTTGATGCTGTTAAAGTGTCTTGATTGGCTGTGTGGCATTTACGCCGGATGCGGCGAGAGCGAGCCGTGCTGGCATCAGATTACGAACCTTGGGAAAAAATCGAAGATCTGAACTTCGATCCGCTGAACGTTCCCATCCTCGCCGCGCAGGCGAATGGCTCAATTTGCCTTTGATAAACCGGCGCTTTCCTTTCCGTCCACTTAATATCTGCTGGATTCAAATGCTCTACGCGTCGCAGATCGCGCCGCTTGCTGATCTCCGCAGTCCACAGACACAAAAAGGGGCCAGAAATCCGGCCCCTTCTGATATCGCTTGTCGCGAAGCTTAGCGCTTCGAGAACTGGAAGCTGCGGCGAGCCTTGGCCTTGCCGTACTTCTTACGTTCGACGACGCGGCTGTCGCGGGTCAGGAAGCCTTCGGCCTTGACCGCGCTGCGCAGCGCCGGTTCGTACTTCGACAGCGCCTGCGCGATGCCGTGCTTGACCGCACCGGCCTGACCCGACAGACCGCCGCCCTTGACGGTGGCGATGACGTCATACTGGCCTTCACGCTCGGTCACGCCGAAGGGCTGGTTGATGACCAGACGCAGCGTCGGACGGGCGAAGTAGATTTCCTGATCGCGGCCGTTGACCGTGATCTTGCCGGTGCCGGGCTTCACCCACACGCGAGCGACGGCATCCTTACGACGGCCGGTGGCGTAAGCGCGACCGAGGCTGTCGATTTCCTGCGCGCGCAGCGGCGCCGAGGGCTGGACCGGAGCGGCAGGCGCAGCGGCTTCTCCTTCCGCGACGGGCGCGGGGGCTGGAGCGTTCGCAGCGATCGCCGCGAGGTCGGACAGGGACTGACGGTTATCAGACATTATGCACCCACCTTGTTCTTGCGGTTGCGCGACACGAAGTCGAGCACTTCAGGGTTCTGGGCTTCATGGGCATGTTCGGCACCGGCGAAGATACGCAGGTTGCGCATCTGCTGACGACCGAGCGGACCGCGCGGAATCATGCGCTCGACGGCCTTTTCCAGGACGCGCTCGGGGAAACGGCCTTCCAGAATCTTCTGGGGCGTCGTTTCCTTGATGCCGCCGGCATAGCCGGTGTGCTTGTAATAGACCTTGTCGGTCAGCTTGCGGCCGGTGAACTTGACCTTGCCCGCGTTGATGATGATGACATTGTCACCGCAATCGACATGGGGAGTGAAGCTCGGCTTGTGCTTACCGCGCAGGATATTCGCCACGGTCGAAGCGAGACGGCCCACCACGGCGCCTTCGGCGTCGATCAGGATCCACTTCTTTTCGACCGTTGCCGGGGTCGCCGGCTTGGTGGTCTTCATCAGCGCCTTCATGGTGCCAATTCTCCAGAGATGAAAAAAGGAAACCGAGCGCCGTCGCCGACGCCCGGAATTGAGGCGCTAATGACGGTGGATGGCGCTCAAGTCAAGAGATTCGGCGGTTTTGGTGACGGGTAAAATAATACCTGTCAGTTTTGGAAGATGGTGAGCGCCCGGTTTTCGGTAAGCGACTGGCTGCCGACGGCAAGAGCCCGGTCCTGCCCCTCGACCAGCCCCGTAGCGCGCGAAACGCGATATTTCATGGATAGCGCGATACCGGTACCGGTGAGGTCCTCCTGCAAATCGACCGCGCCGTCCGCCTGCCCCGTCACGCGCAGCACGCCTTCCACGGGAACGGGCCGTCCCAGCGGGGAGCCAGCGACGGTTTTGACCCCTCGTCCGGCACGGCCTGCCTCCACCTGCGATCCTGCAAAGAGGAACAGCGGCTGCAACTCGCCCGCCAGCAGCGCCAAACGCGCCTCTGGCGAAAGTCTGGCGAAAAGCGCGCCGACGGCGGTCGCGGCCTTTTTGCGCGGACCGTCCTTCAGCCCGTCCTGCATCGCTTTCTGCCTGCGTTCGACCGACTGCCAGATGCCGTCCAGATTATCGAGGCCCGTGATCTTTCCACCGGCATCGACGCGAAAGGTCATCGCGATACCGGTCAGCGGCGTCATCGCCGCGCGGAAGGCGGCGGCGCCTTCGTCCGGGGCGTCGCTGTCGATCGTCTTCAACGTGCAGCGAAGGAGATAGCCCGCCCCGTCCCGCTCGAAGCGCAAGTCGCGCTCAGCGGTGAAGCTGCTCGGCTTGCCGCCGACCGGGCGATGCTGGACGATGCGATAGGTGAGCGTCTTGCCCAGCGGCGGCGCGAACGGGATGGCGATCGTCTCGGCAGCCGCCGGAGAGGCAAGAGCGACCATCAGCAGCAGGGCAGCGAACGGCCTCACCGGCTGCGACCCACCGCATGCGCGCCCCAGGTGCTGGCCGCGACGAGGATCGCGCCGACCGCCTGATGCAGCACCGCCAGCGGCAGCGCGATACCGCTCATCACCGTCGAAATGCCGAGGACGATCTGTGTGCCGAGCGCTGCGTTGATCGCGATCGACGGCCCCCGCGCGCCCGATTGCTTGGCCTTGCGCGCCAGCATGATGAGCGCGATCGCCGCGATCCACGCCCACCAGCGATGCATGAAATGCACCAGATAGGGATCGCTCGACAGCGTGGCCCAGAGCGATTGCGTCCAATCGATGCCCTCTGGCAGCAGATGATCGTTCATCAGCGGCCATGTGCTGGAGACATAGCCCGCGTCGAGACCGGCGGTGAATGCGCCGTATATAAGCTGAATGGCGAGGACGACCAGCGTAAACAACGCGAACCGCGTCAGTCTGGCAGGAGATCGCGCGCCGCCAAGCAGGTCGAGTGCCGTCCATATGAGGCCGCCCATGATGAACAGCGCGGTCAAAAGGTGTGTGGCAAGCCGATAATGGCTGACGTCCGTGCGGATCGATAATCCCGACTTGACCATCCACCATCCGATCGCGCCCTGAAGCCCGCCAAGAGCGAGCAGCGCGACGAGGCGGGGACCATAGCCTTTGGGGATCGCGCGTGTCCACGCGAACCAGATCAGCGGCACCGCAAATGCGACGCCGATCACGCGGCCAAGCAGGCGATGCACCCACTCCCAGAAGAAGATGAACTGGAAGTCCGCCAGCGTCATGCCATGACGTAGCTGCTGATATTCCGGAATCTGTTGATAGAGGCGAAACGCCTCCATCCACTGGTCGTGCGTGATGGGCGGGATCGCGCCAGTGATCGGCTTCCATTGCGTGATCGACAGGCCCGATTCGGTGAGCCGCGTGATGCCGCCCACCACCACCATGCAGAAGACAAGGAACGCCACAATGAGCAGCCAGCGGGCGATCGCGAAGGGGCGCGGATGGGAGGTTCGGGCGATGTTGCTCATGCCGCGCTTCTTGCGCTTGCCCTCTTCCGCTTTCAAGTCCGGCACCGCTGGACAAAAGGTCTTAGATGCAAGGAAGGGGCGGATACAAAGACCCTCGGCAAGCGTATCGGCTGTCTATCGTGTCGAACAAGGATGATGATGACCGAGCCAGCATCAACCATTGCCGAGATGATTGCGTCGCAGGGAGCGCTGGGCGCGCTGATCGCTCAGATCGACGGGCGTTCGCCGCTCGGCCCAGTTGATCGCTGGTCGCCGACGCTTGTGTCCACGGTGCGGCTGATGCTGTCGTCGAAGGCGGAGATCGTGCTGTTCTGGGGACCGGAACTCTGCGCGCTCTATAACGAATCCTACATGCCCACGATCGGCGACAAGCATCCGCAGGCGCTGGGCCGTCCGGCGCGCGAAGGCTGGGCGGAGCTATGGGCGGACCTGGAGCCGCTGCTGCTGTCGGTCCGCGATCAGGGGCAGACGGTCCATGCCAAGGACCGCCCCTTCTATATCGAGCGGGATGAAGGGCGCGGCGAGAAAGTCTTTTTCGACATATCCTATTCCCCGGTGTTCGAAGCGGACGGATCGATCGGCGGCGTGCTCTGCATCGTCAGCGAAACCACGCAGCGCGTCCTGGCCGAGCGGGCGATGACGGCGGATCGCAACCGGCTCTGGGCGCTGGCACGCGATCCTTTTCTCATCGCTGACAAGGAGGGTGTCTGGCTCGCGGCCAGTCCCGCTTGGACGGACATATTGGGGTGGTCGCAAGAGGAACTGGTTGGCCGCACCTCCGGCTGGATGGAACATCCCGAGGATCACGACATAACGCGGGAGGAAGTGCAGAATCTCGGCCTTGGCCTGCCGACGATCCGATTCGAGAACCGCTTCCGCGCCAAAGACGGCAGCTATCATACATTCAGCTGGACCGCAGTCTCGGAGAACGACCTGCTTTATTGCGTAGCGCGCGACGTGACCGAGCATCGGGCGGAAGCGCGCGCGCGGCAGGATGCGGAAGCGGCCTTGCGGCAGGCGCAGAAGATGGAGACGCTGGGCCAATTGACCGGCGGTATCGCGCACGACTTCAACAATCTGCTGCAAGTCGTTACTGGAAATCTCGACCTGTTGCAGCGTGTTTTGCCTGCCGATGCGGAGCGCGCGCGCAAGATGGCGGCCAATGCGTGTGACGGGGCGCAACGCGCGGCAGTACTGACGCAGCGGCTTCTCGCCTTCTCACGGCGTCAGCCACTGGCTCCGCGCCCGATCGACCCCAATACGCTGGTGTCGAGCATGTATGACCTGTTCCACCGTACTCTGGGCGAAACCATCCATGTCGAAGCGGTCCAGCAGGAAGGCGCGTGGTCGGTCGAGGTCGATCTTAACCAGATGGAGAATGCGCTGCTCAATCTGGCGGTCAATGCACGCGACGCGATGCCGGACGGCGGCAAGCTGACGATAGAGGTCGATAACACGCGTCTCGATCGCCCAATGACGTTGGGCGAGGATCATATCGTGTCGGGCGATTATGTCATGATCGCCGTGTCGGATACCGGCCAAGGCATGGACGCGCAGACGCTCGCGCATGCCATCGAACCCTTCTTCACGACCAAGGAAGTTGGGCGCGGCACGGGCCTGGGGCTGTCGATGGTCTATGGCTTCATCCGGCAGTCGGGCGGTCATATGCGGGTGCATTCGCAACCGGCGTTAGGCACCAGCATCAAGCTGTATCTGCCGCGGTACCATGGTGAGGCGGCGGTGGCGCATGAGGACGATGCCACTCCTGCCGCCCCATCGGTCGGCGGTAGCGAAACCATCCTCTTATGCGAGGACGACGAGGCGGTTCGCGACTATTCGGTCCATGTACTGCGCGAACTGGGCTATCGCGTGATACCGGTGGAGCATGGAGCAGCGGCGCTGGAGCGTATAGATGTTGCTGATCCGCCGATCGACCTGCTGTTTACCGACATCGTGCTGCCCGGCGGCATGACGGGCGCGGAGCTTGCCGACGCGGCGCGCGCTCGTCATCCCGATCTACGCATCCTGTTCGCGACCGGCTATGCCCGCAATGCGATGCAGCAGGATGGTCGGCTCGATCCGGGCGTGAAGCTGCTTACCAAGCCTTTCACCTACAGCGATCTGGCCGCGAAGGTGCGCGAGGTTCTCGACCGGCAGACCGAGCGCGTGACTTAAGCGCGCGCAGCCTTCCACGCCGCGACCAGCTCACGCCCGCGCGCACCGACCGTCGCCGCATCATCCCCCGGCTTGTAGAGCGCCCCACCAACGCCGATGCCCTCGCATCCTCCCGCCAGCCACTCGCCGATCGTGTCCGCTCCGGTCCCGCCGACGGCCCATACGCCGACATGCTTGGGCAGCACGTCCTTGACGGCTTTCACATAGGCCGGGCCGAGCCGGGCGGCGGGGAACAGCTTGATCCGGGTTGCGCCTGCGCCGATCGCGGTGAAGGCCTCGCTGGGCGTCATGAATCCGGGCAGCAGTTCCAGCCCGAGCGCCGCGCCGCGCGCGATAATGTCGGGGTTTGTGTTGGGCGTGACCATGATGCGGCCGCCCGCGCCATTCAGCGCCTCGACCGCCTCGATCGTCAGGACCGTGCCACCGCCGATGATCGCCCGGTCGCCGAACGCCTGCTGCATGGCTGCAATGCTGTCGAGCGGCTCGGGCGAATTGAATGGCACCTCCAGGATGCGGATGCCGGCTTCGACCAGCGCGGCGGCGACGTCCAGCGCCTC
>CAJYHD010000105.1 GCA_913773715.1 uncultured Sphingobium sp. | reverse complement strand
CTCCACGCCATATTGATCGGGCCGCGCGGGAGCGAAGGCGTCGACCGATGGCGCGCGCTCGCCCTGATTGCCGAGCGCGACGAGCGTGTTGCGCGAAAGCTGGTCTGGCTGCGGCCCCACGATGCAGCCGGCGACCAGGCGAGCTTCGCGCAACACGCTCGTCGCGCTCGGCAATCAGGGCGAGCGCGCGCCATCGGTCGACGCCTTCGCTCCCGCGCGGCCCGATCAATATGGCGTGGAGGTCGAGTACTGCAGGCGGGCTCAAATGGGAGCGGGCGACGACGCACTGGTTGCGCACGCGCCGGACTACGTCGCCCATACCCTCCTCGTCCGGCGCTTCGGGCAGCAAGGTCAGAAGCACGGCGTAGCGATCGATCTGCAATCCGCGAACATGGGTAGGGAGGTCTTGGCTCTCCAACCGTGCCGACGCACTGTCGCCGCCCCCTGCGAAAATCTGTCCAGCATAGTCCGGTTTGCTCTCGACCGTCAGGCCGAGCGCCTTCGCTCGCGCCTTGAGGAGACACTCCCCGGCATCTAAAGTAAGTGCCGCCGGCGACGGCGGCGCTGGTTCGCTCATGGCGCTATACCTCCGGCCGCCTCGATCGCGGCTTTCAATCTGGCGTAGTGACGCTCTTCTGCATCGATTAAGTAGGCCGCGAGTGCCCCCGCACCGGCTTGAGCAGCGGTTCGGAACTGCACGTCGAGGGTGAGCATCAGCTTGCCTTCCGCGCCTGGCTGACCGAGCAACGGTGTAACGCGTCCGCCCTTGTCGAGCGAACTATTCGCGCCCGCGATCACCGCGGCGGGGACGTCCTGCATCGGCAAAAGCACGAATTCGGTGGTCCAGGCATGTCGAAGCGCGACGACGGCCATGACTTCGCTGTTGATGAGGGCGGCCGCGCAGGTATGTCCAGTTCGCTCGGTCCCCGCCGCGTCGCGGGCGAGATTTCCTGGGTGCGCGGCACGCGGCCCCGTGACCTGCCAGGCGGTCGCGACGGCAAGTGCAACTGCACACGCGCGGATCAAGGGCGTGAGCAACAGGCGCCCGGACAATACCGATGCCTCGCCCGCCGCGGCTGCCTCATCCTTGGCGCACACGGCCAAGCCAAGGAACCGGGCCAGCAGGTCAGGTTCGGCGCCGAAACGATCGATCCATTGTTGCCAGATCGGGCGCATCTGCTGGCGAAGGTCGCCTGCGGCAACGAATTGCACCGCATGTCCGGGATCTTCGCCATGCTCGAGATAGCGGACTAGATGTCGGTTGAGCCTGTCGAGAATCCAATTGTCGAGCGCATCGTTGATCGTGGCCGCCAGCGCGTCGGGCGGCATGCCGACCGCGCCAATAATGGATGGATTACCACCAAGCGCCTTCAGGCCGGGGCCGTGTAAGTCACATGCGCTGGGGGACTCGATCGAAAGTGCGTCGAGAAATGGCCGCCAGCGAGCGACGTCGAGCCGAAGATCGACGCGTGGCGCATGGATGGCGAGGCGGGCCACGGCATGGGCTAGGTGCGTGCCGAGTTCTTCAGGCGAGGGAATCACTGTGAGTTCCAGCAAGCTGCCTTCGTCGCTCCACAGGGTCGCGACATCGCCGGGGGCAACCTCTCCGCTCCACCGCGCTTCATCCCCGGACAGCCAAAGCTTCGCCGAGCGAGGCATAGCGGCAATCATCGCGTCGATATGGTAGCGAGGCGGCGGCAGCTTCGCCTGTGTCGCCAGTCGCTTGAAATGGTCACGCGTCGCCTGGCTCAGCTCTGGCGCAATGCTCTCCTGGGGGAACGCCCGTATCCAATCGTCATGGGCTGCATCGAAGCCCGCAAGAAGATTGGCGAACGGTTGGCGGATATGGTCGCGGCCCGGACCCCGCCGCGCGATAACCCAGTCCGCGACCACAGTCGTTGCGCCGCAGGTAAAGCGACGCGAACCATGCGGGTCCGCCGCGTGCGAAGGAACCTGCACGACGTCGTCGCACACGACATGCTGGAAGTTTTCGGCGATAGGTCGTGCGCAGGCCTTGGTCAGCAGGTATACGGCCAGCCGATTGAGCCGCGCCGTCTTGACCGAGAGCAGCTCGGGCTCGCGGGTCTGCAGAAAGAGCTGGACGCCCGGCCGAAGCTGTCCCTGGATCTGGTCAACCAATCCGAGCGCCTCTAACTGGGCGCCGATGGCATTGTCGTAGGCGGTGACGAAGTCAAAGCCCTGGCCAAGTGCCTCAGCCGCACGAGCCTCAGCATCGATCGCCAATAATGGCTCGCGAAAATCCTTCACGCCAGGACGCTGTGCGATCCCGCGCACGATGTCGTCATGCCGGAAGTTTGCGCTCGCCGCCGCGATCAGATCGATCAGGCCCCCGTCGCCATTGCCGCTGACCAGAAACGTCGGGCGCGCGTTCCCCGCGATCTCGGCGCCGGGCACGCCTGCATCGTGCCAGTAGCTCGGCGTGTCGGTCCCTGGCAGCGCGAAGCGGTTCTCCAGGCCGAACCCGATCGCCAGAATAATGACCTGAAACTCTTGGCTGGCCGCTTCCCGAACCCCGTTGGCGCCTTCGCGTTCGAAGGAAACCAAGTAGCGCCCGTTCTGCGGCTCGATCGCCATCACTTGATGGCGCTCGCTGATCGTCAGCCGATCATCGACGGCGGTTCGTACCTCACCGAACTCGCGTAACACGGCATCGCGCACCTGCTTGGCAGGTCCGGAGCGCCAGTCGAGCAAGGGAAGTTCCGCAAGTTCGTGCTCGGCGTCGTGTCGGGGCCATTCGTAGATATGGGGATCAAGGCGCCGACGATCCGAGTCGCCCTGCAGTGGTAACAGTCGGGGCGCCTTTTCAAACAGGTGGACATTCGTTCCACCCTGAAGCGCGAGGCCGGCAGCGACGGCCAGTCCTGCGGCCCCGCCGCCAATGACCGCCACCGCCGCCTCGGCGGGCAGCAGATGTTCGTGCTGAAGCGCGCGGGCCAACTCCAAACCGCGCACTTGTTGCGAATAGAAAGTGATCCGGGAGTCGTAGCAGCCGATCACATACACCCCGGGAT
>CAJYHD010000104.1 GCA_913773715.1 uncultured Sphingobium sp. | reverse complement strand
ACGATCCGTCCGCTGCGCCCCAGGGCCCGGCCGATCCCCCGCACGACCCCTTCCGCGCGCATCGATGCGGCATGGCCGAGGATATTGTGCGCCATTTCGTGGGCGATGACGAACGCGAGCTCGTCATCCCCGCGCAACGTCGCGAGCAGCCCGGTGGTCAGGAAGACGTGTCGCCCGTCGGCATAGGCATTGCGCTGCTCTGATCGTGCAACCCGCACATGCGAGGGGCAGCCGGGGCGCAGCGTGAGCGACACCGGCAGCGTCGTGCCATCGCGCAGCAGGTGCAGCGTGACGGTGTCGGTTGGCGATCGGGCGAAGATGTCATCGACCGCGTCGGCCCGGGCATGCGCGCGCGGCGCGCTGAATGGATCGGCCAGCCCAGGTTCGGCGGGCAGGGGGCGGCCGTCGATGCTCAGGATGATGTCGCCGGCATGGACCCCGGCGGCAGCGGCCGGGCCCTCGGGAACGAGCGCGATCACGCCCGGCCCGCGCTCGAGCGGCAGCGCGGCGCTGATGTCGGCGCGATCGGCCAAGGTGAATTGCGAGAGATGCTGCAGGACGAGGCCCGGTAGCCGGTCGGCTACCGGACACCGTGCCAGCCCCGCCGTCGCCAGGCGAGAGGTGATCCGCGCGGCCCAGGCATCGACTTCGCGGCCTGGGACGACCGTCGGCGCCATCGGTGGTTCCGGCGGGATCGCCTGGACGACCAGGCCGGACAGCATCAAGGCCGCGACTATCGACTTCACCGACCCGACCGGCCCTTCTTATCCCAAGAAAGTCGCGGTGGTGCCGAGGCCGGACGGTCAGGGCAAGAGATTTTACTGCTCGAACTTTACAAGGACTTCGGACAGCAAAAAGGGCCGGACGGCAATGCCATCCGACCCTTTCTGAAACTTGCTATCCTGCCAGCTTACGGGCTGGTCGGCAGAGCGTCGTCACCGGCCGAGTCGACCGCAACGTAAACGCCGAGGCCGATCGCGACGATCGCGAGCGCCAGGACGATGAAACCAGCGCCACCGGCGAGGGCGTTTTCACCGTCGACGGTTTCGGTTGCCGGCTGCGTCAGCGGCGTGGCGATCGGTGCCGCGGCAGCGATCGTCGGCGCAGTGACGAGCGAGAACGCCGCCAGAGCCGTGTAAAAAGCCTTCTTCACTCGGAATTCTCCCTAAAACCCCGGGATGGTGTCGCGCCCCTATAGGGCGACATTTACCAGGATGTCCATTCAAAAATGCGCTGCAGGCTTTGGCAAACTGCGGTTACCGGGCGGTAAATGCCCGATTTCACGCTCTGGTTCCGGTCAATCCGGTCCATATCGGTCACGAAACGATCATTTGCGTGTTCGCTGTTGCAGCAAAGCCACGTTTTCCATTCAGAGCCGGTGGTAATCTCGATACCAGGCTACGAATCGCGGCACGCCTTCGCGAATCGTCGTGCGCGGGACATAGCCCAGGTCGTTCTGGATCGCGCTGATGTCGGCAAAGGTGTCGCGCACGTCGCCCGGCTGCATCGGCATGAGGTTGCGCTCGGCCTTGCGGCCGCAGGCGTCCTCCAGCAGCGAGATCATCTCGCCCAGATCTTCCGACCGGCTGTTGCCGATGTTGTACAGCCGGTGCGGGCTGACGCTGCCGCCCGCCTTCAGCGCGCCGTCGTCGGCCGGCGGATTGTCGGCGCACGCGATAATCCCGGCGACGATGTCGTCGATATAGGTGAAGTCGCGGCGCATATTGCCTTCGCCGAACACGTTGATCGGCTCGCCCGCGAAGATCGCCTTGGTGAACAGCCACATCGCCATGTCGGGCCGGCCCCACGGGCCATAGACGGTGAAGAAGCGGAGGCCGGTCTGCGGCAGACGATAGAGATGAGCGTAGGTCTCGCTCATCAGCTCGTCCGCCTTCTTGGTCGCGGCATAGAGCGACAGCGGATGATCGACGCGGTCCTCGACGCGGAAGGGCAAGGTCTTGTTGCCACCATAGACCGACGAGGACGAGGCATAGACCATATGCTCGGACCTGCGGTGTCGCGCGATCTCGAGCAGGTTGAGGTGGCCCGCCAGATTGGCGCTCAGATAGGCACGCGGATTCTCGATCGAGTAGCGCACGCCGGCCTGTGCGCCGAGGTGGACGATACGGTCGAATGGCTCGCCGTCGAGCGCCACCTCCAGCGCGACATGATCGGAGAAGTCGACCTGCTTGAACGCGAAGGCGTCGTTCTGCGCGAGGAGCGCGAGGCGGTCGCGCTTGATCTGCGGGTCGTAATAATCGTTGATGCTGTCGATGCCGAGCACGCTGTCGCCGCGGGCGAGCAGGTGGCGGCTGACGTTGAAGCCGATGAACCCGGCCGCACCGGTGACGAGAACGCGCATTAGGGTAACTCCTGGAGGACTGCTGATCTTTAAAGATGGAAAGGGGTTGGCGACAACCCGCCGTCTGTTAGACGCGGGTGAGAAACCCTGTCATGCGCGGCAAGGTTGGCATCGTACTACGTATCGGTTGCTGTATGGACTGGCTGACCGAGGATATTGGGCCGGGCATGGCGGTACAGGGTTTCCAGCTTTTAGTGCAGACGTCTTGCGGCTTCGACCGCCAGACTATGATCAGGTTTTGTGTCATCCTGTCATTATCTGGCTCGACAGGCAGGTCTGAGGAAATAGAAGGAATGACGCCAGCCTATGGTTTCGAGGCAGGTTCCAATATCAGGCCCTATAGGGCACTGAAAATATGATTAAAGTCCTGCATGTCATTACGGGTTTGGGGACCGGTGGCGCTGAGATCATGCTGGAGCGGCTGACCACGCTATCGGGGCCGGAGGTTCAGCATGAGGTCATCTCGCTGCGCGGGATGGGAACGGTTGGCGAGCGATTACGCGCTGCTGGCATCAGGGTATTCAGCATTGATATGGTTGGCACGTCGGCACCTCGCGCCTTCGCGCGACTCGTCGTTGCGGTGCGGCGCAGTCGCCCTGACGTCGTCCAGACCTGGATGTACCATGCCGATGTCATCGGGGGTCTGGCCGCGCGGATCGCCAGTGTACGGGCGATCGCCTGGGGTGTGCGAACCGCCGACATCCGTCCCGGTATCTCATTGAAGCGCGGTGCAATGTTGATGTTGCGCACAAGCGCCTGGTTATCACGCAGCCTGCCGCAGCGAATCGTTTATGTAGCTGAGGCGGCCCGCCGATCGCACGAGGAGGTAGGCTATGATCCCGCAAAATCAACGGTGATCCATAACGGATTCGCGCTACCCGACCGCGCCGCGCTGATCCCGGTTGCCGCGGAAATTCGCAAAGCCGCTCAAATTCCTGCTAATGCTTTGCTGATCGGTACTGCGGGCACGTTCACCGCACAGAAGAATCAAGTCGGCTTCGTCGCAGCCTGTGCGCCGCTACTGCAACGTCGCGATGACGTGCATATCGCGCTGATTGGACGCGGCTGCGAC
>CAJYHD010000103.1 GCA_913773715.1 uncultured Sphingobium sp. | reverse complement strand
CACGCAGGAGCATGTGGTGGTGGAGGGTCCGATGCGCCCTTATTGCCTGATCCTATTCCTGAAGCGTGACCGCACGCTCGATATGGAAGCTTTCGCCAAGAAACTAATGAAGGTCCACGGCACGATGGCGCAAGGCAGTCCACGTGCAGTTGTGAATATCGTGACCGATCGGCAGCCCGGCTATAATTATGATGCCGTGACGGAGCTTTGGTTTGACACGCAGGAGCACGCGCAAGCTTTCACTCGCTCCATTGCCTATACTGATGACTACCTCTCACAGCGTCAGGTAATATGCGACGAGTGGCGCACACTGACGTTCATGGCGCGCATCAATTATGCGCGCCCCGCCCTTGCCGATGGCGCGGGATAACCCCGCTTAATCGGTAAGCGCCGTCAGGTCCGGCCAAAAACGCTCGGCACCAGCGGTCGTCACGTGCGCGCCCACCACAGCCGCCCAGAAGCTGTCGCCCCCGAACTCTGACCGCCACGTCCACAGCCTGCGCGTCAGCGGATGCAGATTGTATTCGTGCGTAAAGCCTATCGCACCATGTGCCTGATGCGCGATGGATGCGCCTGTTCCAGCCGCGCGATTGGCGCGCAGCTTGGCAACGGCGACCTCGAAAGTGCCCTCCCCGCGATCCAAAGCCTGGGCGGCACCCACGGCGGCGCAATTTGCGGCAGCAGCGTCGCCGGCGAAGGTCGCCAGGTTCTGTTGCACGGCCTGGAACTTGGCCAAAGGCCGGCCGAACTGCTTGCGCTCGTTCACGTAGCCAACAGACAGCGACAGCGCGCCATCAAGTGCCCCGGCGATCTGAGCGGTGCGGGCAAATGCCCCCAGCCGCAAAATGTCGGCCTCCGCGTGATCGGCTGACGCGCCTTGGAATGTCCAGACTTCGCGAGCCTCCCCGGCGAGACTGTCATGGGGTTCGCAAGAGCCATCCGATGTACGCAATATCAGCGCACCTCCGTTCGGAGCCGGAGCGACGATGTAGGCCGCACCCTCGCTAGCGACAGCGCCGGAGATACGGCCGGTGAAAGAGCCATTGGTGAGTTCGCCGTGACTTGCGCTGGCGATCGTTCCCCGGCCGTCCAAGCCCAACGGTGCCGCGACATGACGCGCCAGCGCGGCTTCAACCACCGGCAGTGCCAGTGCATGATAGCCTGCAAGACGGAATACGACTCTTGCATCGTCCCAGCTTCCACCAAAGCCGTCCTGATCCTCGCCGAGCAGCAACGAGGCGAGTCCCAGTTCGTGGACCCTATCCCACGATTGGGCAACGGTTGCACTGTCGCCCAGTTCGGCGAACAGGCCATCGACCATGTCGCTTAACATCGTTTGTTGTTCGTTCATCTCAGGCCAAGCCCCCGCGCGATGATACCTTTGAGGATTTCGCTGGTGCCACCACGCAGCGAGAAGGAGGGCGAAACCTGAAGCAGATGACCCAGTATGCGACCGATCGGTGCGGGATCGGCCATGTCTAGCTCAATGCTGGCCTGTACCAAGGTGGGCATCGCTTGTTCGAAGCTGTTGCCCAAATCCTTGACGATCGCCGCCTCCAAGGCAGGGTCTTCGCCCGCCGCCAGTCTTGCGGCTACAGATGCCGACATCATCCGCAAAGTCCACAAATCCGCCGTCAAGCCGCCGATCAGATCGCGCACCTCGGAAGAAGCGTTCGACCCGACATGGCGGATCAATTCCAGCAGCAGCGCCGTTGAGGACAGATAGCGTTCGGGCCCCGACCGCTCGAGCGAAAGTTCTGCCGTCGCCTGGCGCCAGCCCTGCCCCTCTTCTCCGACTAGAGCGGTTTCGGGCAGTTCGACGCTGTCGAAGAATACCTCGTTGAAATCGTGCCCGCCGGTGAGATCGATGATCGGCTTCACCGTGACGCCCGGCGCATCCATGGGGATGACGAACTGGCTGAGACCTGCGTTGCGCTCCGACCCTTCCTCAGAACGCACGAGTGCGATCATGACGTGAGAAAAATGCGCGCCTGTAGTCCACACTTTCTGCCCGTCGATGATCCAGCGATCACCTTTACGCCGCGCCATGGTGTGAACCGATGCCAGATCCGAGCCTGCATTGGGCTCGGACAGGCCGATGCACGAATATATCTCGCCGCGCGCCATGCCAGGCACCCAGCGTTGACGTTCATCCTCTGTGCCATAGCGAAGCAACATGCCACCGTGCTGACGATCGGCCATCCAATGCGCCCCCACCGGCGCCCCGGCCGCGAGAAGCTCTTCCAGGACGACATAGCGCTCGAGGCTCGACCGTTCATGCCCACCGTAGGCTTTGGGCCAGATCATCCCGATCAGGCCCGCTTCTCCTAGTTTGCGGCTGAACGCAGGGTCGGCAACGCACCAGCTGTTCGCACGGTCGGCCGGATCGGCAGGATTGGGATGGCTGGCGACCAAGTCGCGCACAGTTGCACGCAATGCGGTCGCATTGTCCGGCCAAGGTACAGGGCTGGCGATGAACGTCTGCAACAGGAGACTCCAGGTAATAGCGAGCGGCCCGTCTGCCTTAACCCGCGCCTATTTTGCAGGGGTAATCGCTCGCCGACTTGGGGTTGAATCCGGGAATCACAGCCATGATTGCCCAAGCCAGCCGCACCTCAGCCCGCTGACGCATGCGCTGAAGCCGTCCGGCGTACCTTGGCCTGGAGGCTGGCCGCCCATCGCGGCGATTGGTCAATCACTTCGCAGCGATGGGTGGGGGCAGGCAATATTTTTTGGAGATCGGGCGGCGCCTTGACGCCGCCCTTCCACAAGTACACCGCCCAGACTGACGGCACCGTTATTCAGGCCTTGCCTGCTGCTTCCACTTGTTCGCCTACCATTCGGAATTCGTCGATCAAGCTGGCGGGGATATGGACTCCGCGGGTCTGGTCGCGAATAGTGTCGATGTTGACAGCGATCTCTTCCGCCGTTGCGGGCGCGTCGGCGGGATTAATCCATCCCTCGGTGACACCCACAAACGCGCGGGCGACGCGCCGGCCCATCACGGAATACAGATCATGCGTGGTGATGCATGCCTCGCTCGCCATGTAGACGACCGGGGCGACGACATATTCGGGCACGATGGTGTGCGGTCCGATCTTCATGACGTGCGGATAGACCGGCGCCATCTCCTCGGGCTTCATCTGCTCGCCCATCCGGCTATCGGCGTTGGGCAACAGGCCATTGCACAAGATGTTATGTGGCAGCCCCTCGTGGACCAAGACATTCATCAAGCCGATAATGCCGCCCTTGGCAGCGCCATAAGCCGCCTGGGTCTGGTTGCCAAAAGCCGCGACAGCAGACGCCGTGAACACGATGCGCCCATAGCCCGCCTTCTTCATGTGGGGCCACACGGCCTGCGTCACGTTCCAGGTGCCGAGCAGATGCGTGGCGATCAGGGAATCTCTGTCGGCTTCGCTGACTTCGTCAAACCACGCGTTGCGCAGATTACCGGCGTTGTTGATCAGCGCATCGATCCGATCGAAAGAGTCCAGCGCAGTCTGCGCGATACTCTGCGCACCTTCACGCGTGGCCACGCTTGCATAGTTGGCCACGGCATTGCCGCCTTCAGCGCGAATTTGCGCCACCACCTTGTCCGCCATCTCGGAAGTACCGGCGTCGCCCACGACGTTGCCGCCCAGATCGTTGACCACGACGTTGCCGCCGCGCCGGGCGATATCAAGCGCATAACCGCGGCCCAGGCCACCGCCCGCTCCCGTCACGATTACAGTTCTGCCGGTGAAATCGACGGTCATGTTCGTCCCTCTTCCCTTTGATTGTCAGGCAATAGCCTACGCTATTAGTCTCTATTCTCACACATAACGGGGAAAACAGGCGGCTCGGCCGGGGGA
>CAJYHD010000102.1 GCA_913773715.1 uncultured Sphingobium sp. | reverse complement strand
CTCTTTCCCTACACGACGCTCTTCCGATCTCAACCTCATGGAATTGCTGATCATGATCGATGCGCTGAAGCGTGCGTCGGCGCGGCGCATCACGGCGGTCGTCCCCTATTTTGGTTACGCGCGGCAGGACCGGAAGCCCGGTCCGCGTACGCCGATCAGCGCGAAGCTGGTCGCGAACCTCATCACCACGGCGGGCGCGGACCGCGTTCTGTCGGTCGATCTGCATGCGGGTCAGATCCAGGGCTTCTTCGACATTCCCACGGACAATCTGTTCGGCGCGCCGGTCATGTCGGCGGACATTCAGGCGCGCTTCGGCGATCGCAACCTGATGGTCGTGTCTCCCGACGTCGGTGGCGTGGTGCGAGCCCGCGCGCTTGCCAAGCGGCTCGACAATGCTCCGCTCGCGATCGTCGACAAGCGTCGCGAGCGTGCGGGCGAATCGGAAGTGATGAACATCATCGGCGATGTGAAGGGCCGCTTCTGCGTCCTGATCGACGATATCGTCGATTCGGCGGGCACGCTTTGCAACGCGGCTGGCGCCTTGAAGGCGGCGGGCGCGGAAGATGTCGTCGCCTATGTCAGCCACGGCGTCCTGTCTGGCGGCGCGGTCGCACGCGTCGAAGCGTCCGAGTTGCGCGAACTGGTCATCACCGATTCGATCCAGGGCACAGACGCGGTCTGCAACGCCAGCCACATCCGTCACCTACCCATCGCCCCGCTGCTTGGCGAAGCGATCAAACGCATCGCCGACGAAAGTTCAGTCTCCAGCCTGTTCGACTGACAAGGCGAACGGGCTGCGGACGATCCGGGGGATCGTCCGGCTGAACTTTGTCGGTTTCCAGCCTGTTCGACTGACGGGCCTATCGTGTCGTGCGCAGGTCTATGCGTCCCGGCTTCAGGCCCTCCGCCGTTGCCGTAACCGTAAATCGGCCTGCACCCGCGCCCCGAACCAATGCAACGGCATAGCCGCCCAGCGCTGCGCGATCAGGCGAGGGGAAGGGCGTGTGATCGACCGACGATCCGTTGTCGGTAGCGATCAGGGCGCCTTTGCCGCGCACTACGAAATGCAGCTGCTGCGCGGCGGATGGCACAGTCACGCCCTTCGAATCCACCACATGCGCGCGGACATAGGTCATGTCATCGAAGGTCGATCCGACCGACGGCGCATCGGCGGTCAACGCAACGCGAACCGGCTTCCCCGCCGTACGCAGAACATCGGATACATTCTTCACGCCGGGATCGCGACAGATCGCACGCACTTCGCCCGGTACATAGCGCACGGCCCAGCGACGGGGCGAGGCATCCTCATGGATCGGCAGCGTTCCTAGCGATTTGCCATTGAGGAAAGCCTCGACCTGTCGACAATTGCTGTACACCTCGATCGTCTCGTCATGCGGGCCGCGATCCTCGGGCGTCCAGTCGTCGAACAGCGCCACCTTGGGCTTGGGCGTCGCCACCGCGATCATGGTGGGCAGCGCAGGCTGGTTCGGCCCGCCAGCACCATCGGTCGCAGGCCCGGCCGCCGCCGGATCGGCATTGCGCACGACATGGACGACGGGCCGCTCGGACCACCAGCTTTCGCGCTCCATGCCGCTGATCTTCTGGCGGCCCGTCCGGTCGAGCAGCCCCGCAGGATTCTGGATATTGGGCCAGCCCGACCGGTTCGCCTCGCCCAGATAATCGACGCCGGTCCACAGGAACATGCCTGAATAGGGCGCATAGTCGCGCACCGGCACCCAGTTGCTGCGATTATGGGCGTTTTCCGTGCCGACGATGCTGCGCTTCGGATTCTGCTTGCTGGCGGCGATCAGTTCATTCTCGCGATAATTCTGGCCGACCACGTCCAGCATGTCTGCCAAACCGTTTTCATAATCCTTGGTAACATTGGGGCGGAATAGCGCCATCGTGACCGGGCGAGACGGATCGGCAGCATGGACGATGTCGAGAATACTGCGCAGCGCCGCCTTGGCCTGCACGGGATAAGCGGTGTCGTGGATTTCGTTGCCCACGCTCCAGAGGACGATGCTGGGATGATTGCGGTCGCGCCGCACCATGTCGAGTGTGTCGCGCTTGTGCCAGTCGCCGAAGAAGAGGTGATAATCCTCGGGCGTCTTTGCGACGTTCCACTGGTCGAACAGCTCATCCATGACGATCAGGCCCAGCTCGTCGGCCAGATCGAGAAACTCGGGGCTTGGCACATTATGCGCGGTGCGGATCGCGTTGACGCCCTGCGCCTTCAACGCCGTCAGCCGCTGACGCCACACCGCAAGCGGCACCGCAGCCCCCACCGCGCCGCCATCATGGTGCAGCGCCACGCCCTTCAGCTTGAAGTTGCGCCCGTTCAGCCAAAAGCCTGTCGCCGGATCGAACCGCGCCTCGCGGACGCCGAAGCGTACATCCTCGTCATCCAGCACTGCGCCGTCGCTGCCCAGCACGCGAACCGCAGCACGATAGAGAGCGGGATCGACGATATCCCAGCGGCGCGGTTTGGGCAGAGCCAACTCGATCGGCATGGTGGCGGTTCGACCCGAAGCGACGCTGGCGGCGGGCGCGGTAACGCGCGCCGCCTCCCGCCCGTCCGGGCCGGTCACGATCACCTCGACCCTGACATCGGCATCGCGAGCGGAATCGTTCTGAACATCCGTGGTAATGGCGATTGTCGTCTGATCGTCCGCGATT
>CAJYHD010000101.1 GCA_913773715.1 uncultured Sphingobium sp. | reverse complement strand
CGGCCTTCCGCCGTCAGCACGATATGGTTGGATCGCTTATCGTCAGGGTCAGGCTCGCGAGTCAGCAACCCCGCCCCCTGCAATTGATCGAGCGTGCGGACGAGCGAGGGCTGGCTGATATCGAGCGATTCCGCGAGTGCCGCTTGCCGAACATCGCCGTCCATCCGGTCGATATGGATCAGGCACCACCCCGCGCTGTTCGACACGCCGAACTCCGCCAGCGTCGCATCTGCCAGCAAGCGCCAGTTTCGCGCTACCGGAGCCATATGATGCGCCAGCGCGCGCCGCATTTCCGTCTTCGACATGTACCATTAGGTAGCTAACTAATGGAATAAAATCAAGATTGCTGCAAAATGTCTATTTCACTGTCACCTTTGTCGCGGCCTAACCCATTGTCAGGCCGCGACAAATCAGTCAGGCGCGGCGCGTTCCCGAGAAAGCAGAAGCGCCAAATGCGCCCAGTTGCATCGTGCCGCTGATCGAATCGCCCGACACCGTCGCCTCGCATTCCAGAGTCATCGGCATCGGCATCGTCATGTCCATCTTCCAGCTCAGCGTATCACCATCGACCTTGCCGTCGTTGACATCGAGCGATCCCAAAGCCCCGGCAAAAGTGCCGTTGAACCGGTCGCCGCTGCTGACGACGGTCAGCACGCCCTTCTGATCGCCCATCGGCGTCTTCGCCACGCAGTCATAGGCGCCATCGACATTTGCCATGCTTCGTCTCCTTACGTTTACGTTGGCGTCAATCTGCCAATGTGCCCATTTCCACTGGCAGGCCAACCGCGTCAAGCTGTGGCCGAACCAGTTTCGCGTCGCCGACTACGACCCAGATCAGTCCGTCGGCATTGATCGCCTCCCGCGCCGCCTTGTCGAGATCGGCCGGCGTCATCGCGCGATAGGTCTTGGGCAGCGTTTCGTAATAATCGTCCGGCCGTCCGATCAGGTCGTTGCGCATCATCGCGCCCAGCAGATCGGCCGACGTCTCAAAGCTGCCGGGCAGCGACAGGATCTGGCTGTTGATCGTTTGGTTGCGCTCCGCCGTGGTCGCGCCCTTGGTCGTCAGGAAATCCTTGATGTCCTGCCGCGCCGCGATGATCGCCTCGCCCGTCTTGTCGCTCTGTACCGGCGCATAGACGAGCAGCGGGATCGTATCCTTGACCCCCGGCAAAGCCGTACCCGCGCCATAGGCCCAGCCCTTCGTCTCGCGCAGGTCCATCGTCAAGCGCGACGTGGTGCTGCCGCCCAATATCTCGTTGGCAGTCGAGAGCATCACGGGATTGTCGGTCCCCTTCTTGCCCGTCAGCACGCCAGCCAGGATCATCGATTGCGGGCTTTGCGGCTTGTCGACCAGGATGATCCGCGGCGTTCGCGCCATCCGGTCCATGCGATAGGTCTTGGTCCCCTTGGCCGTCGCAGGCGCCTTCCAGTCGCCGAAGCGCTTTTCCAGCAGCGGCATCAGTTCGGAAAGGCTGATGTCGCCCGCCACGAAGATCTTGGCATTGTCCGGCCGCAGCCAGCGATCATGGAAAGTGCTGAGGTCGGCGCGGGTCACTGCCTTCACCCCACTCTCCGTCCCTGATCCGGTGAAGGGAATGCCGTAGGGATGCGCCTTTCCATACAGGAGCGGCGGCAGCAGCCGCTGCGCGATCGGCATGGGCGCGGTCTTTTCCGACGCGATGCGGGTCAGCATCTGGCCACGCAGCCGCTCGACATCGGTCGGGGCGAAGGCCGGATTGCGGATCACATCGGCCAGCAAGTCGAGCGAGGCGTCGAGATTGGGCTTCAGCGCGAACAGGCCGACATTGGTGCGGTCCATGCTGTTCGCCGCGCTGATCCCCGCGCCCAGCCGCTCCTGTTCCTGCGCGATGACGAGCGCGCTTCGGTTCTTCGTGCCCTCATCCAGCAAGGCGGTGGTCAGCGCCGCCGTACCAAGCTTCGCCTTGTCGTCCGCCGCATTGCCCGCGTCGAACGACACCGACACCCGCACCGTCGGCACCGTCGTCCGCCGGGCGAACACGACCGGGATACCGTTCTTCAAGGTTGCATGCTCGACGGTCGGGAAATCGAGATCGGCGACCGGCTCGATCGGCGGTTCGGCGACCTTGGTGGGCGGCGGCGGCGTGCCTGCCTTGGGCGCGGGCGCGGCGGGATCGCGGAAATAGGCAGGGTGGTGCGTCGCCGCATTACCCGCCAGCGCATTATCCTCCGGCGAACGCTGGCCCGGCGCGACGGTCAGCTTGAAGACGGGGCGCCCCAGCCATTTGCGGGCCGCCTGCGCCACCTCGGCGGGCGTCGCCGAAGCATAGGCGGCCAGGTCCGTCTTATATTTGGCCGGATCGTTCGAATAGACCTGCCCCTCGGCCAGCGTCACCGCCTTGCCATTGAAGCCGCCCACCTGTTCCAGACCGGAGATGGTGCCTGCCACCTGCTGCGTCGCGGCGCGCAGCACTTCGTCCGCATTCGGCCCCTTGGCGAGATAGTCGGCGAGCAGCGCATCGAGCCGCTTGCCCACCGCAACGGCGTCCTGCCCCGGCTTCACATCGACGGTGATTTCGGCGAGGCTGATCTTCTCGAACGGCTGGATGCTGGCCTTCACGCCGACCGCGACCTTCTCGTCGCGCACCAGCGTGTTGTAGAGGCGCGACGAGCCAAGCCCGCCGAAGACCGAAAGCGCGATGTCGAGCGCGGGAAGATCCTGCCCGTCCACCCCCGGCACCACCCAGTTGCGGTAGAGGCGAGTCGCGGCGACATTGTCATGCATCGTCTTTTCGACGTTGCTCGGCAGCGTCGGGATGGTCGCATCGACATCCCTGGGCGCGGGGCCGGTCGGGATATTGCCGAACCATTTTTCCACCTTGATCCGCGCCGTCTTCACGTCGATGTCGCCCGCCAGCACTAACACGGCATTGTTGGGGCCATAATGCGTCTTGAACCATGTCTGCACGTCGGCAAGGCTGGCGGCGTTCAGGTCAGCCATCGATCCGATCGTGCTGTGTCGATAGGGATGTCCTTCAGGCAGCAGCGCGGCGAGCTGCGCATATTCGACGAGGCCGTACGGCTCATTCTCGCCCATCCGCTTTTCGTTCTGGACGACGCCGCGCTGGGTATCGAGCTTCTTCTGCGTCACCGCACCCAGCAGATGGCCCATGCGGTCGGATTCCAGGAACAGCGCCCGATCGAGCGCGCCGGTCGGCACCGTCTCGAAATAATTGGTGCGATCGAACCAAGTCGTGCCGTTCCAGTCGGTCGCGCCGATATCCTCCAGCCGTCCGAAGAACGGCCCATCGGCATTTTCCGACCCATAGAACATCAGATGTTCGAACAGATGGGCGAAGCCGGTCTTGCCCGCCGGTTCGAAACGCGACCCGACATGGTACCAGACCGACACCGCGACCACCGGCGCCTTGCGATCGGTATGGACGATGACGCGCAGCCCGTTGGGCAGCGTGAAGGTTTCATAGGGAATGTTGACCGCCGACACGAGACTGGAGAGCGGGGCGGGTGCGGCGGCGAGCGGCGCATTCTGCGCGAGCGCCTGCGTCACCGGGGTCAGAGCAAGCGCGGACAGGCCGACCAGCAGGGGCAGTCGGCGGGACAGGGGCGAAAGGATCATGCAGCAGCCTTCTTGGAAAAGACGGGCCGGGCGCGAACGCCCGGACGAAGGCGCAGCATAGCGGGGCAAGGCAGGCGCGCAATATGCCTTCGCGCGCCTATTTCCGGTCGAGAATTTCCCGCGCTCGGGACTCTAGCCGGTCCACCGCCTGTCGATGAATGCCGGGCGCGGCGCACAGCAGGCCGAACGCCGTGGGCTGGGGCCGGTTGAAGCGCAACGTTCCACCCAGCGCATCGGTGACGGTCGCGCCCGCCTCCTGACAGATCAGCGTCGCGGCGGCGATGTCCCACTCATTGCCCCAGCGGACGGTGGCGACGAGGTCGGCTTCGTCCGCCGCCACCATCGCCATGCGCAGCGCGATGCTGTTGGGCTTGTCCACCGTAACGAGATCGCGGTCCTGTTTGGGGAGAGTATCGGCCGGAACTCTCGCGCCCGCCAACTCGGTCCGCGCCCCCGCGTGGAGCGCCATCCCATTGAGGGTCGCTCCCTGCCCCGCACAGGCCACCCATATTTCCTGCCGCGCCGGTGCCGCCAGCATGCCCAGCCGTACCGCGCCATCCTCGACCAGCGCGACCGATACCGCCCAGCCGGGTCGCCCGCGCAGATAGTCGCGCGTGCCGTCGATCGGATCGACCACCCAGACACGCGATACACCCAGCCGATGGACGGTATCGGCGGTCTCCTCAGATAGCCAGCCCGCCGCCGGATCGATCTGCGCCAACCGCTGGCGCAGCATGGAATCGACATCGATATCGGCTTCGCACACCGGATGGCCCGGTACCTTTTCCCACTGGCGCACGCGCGTCTCGCCATTGGCAAACAGTCGCATCGCATGGGCGGCGGCGTCGGACACCGCAGCCAGCACAGGGCTTAGAAGAGGATCAGCCTCCGGCAACGGTCATCCCGTCGATGCGCAGCGTCGGCACGTTCATGGCATAGCGGAAGGCGAGGTCGCTCGCCGGCGTCAGCGCCCGGAACATGTCCTTCAAATTTCCAGCAATCGTGATTTCCGACACGGCACTGCCGACCGCGCCATTCTCGATCAGAAAGCCGGCCGCCCCCCGGCTGTAGTCGCCGGTCACCGGATTGACGCCCATACCGATCAGCTCGGTGACATAGATGCCGCGTTTGACGTCCGCCATCAGGTCGCCCGCCGACAATGTGCCCGGCTCCATATGGACATTGGTGATGCCCGCCCCCGGCGCGCCTGCCCCGCCCCGGCTGGCATGGCCGGTCGGTTCAAGACCCAATTGCCGCGCCGACGCGCTGTCGAGTAGCCATCCGGTCAGCACCCCCTTGTCGATCAGCGCGCACCGCTCGACGGGCAGCCCCTCGCCATCGAAGGGGCGCGAGCGTAGGCCACGTTCCAGCAGCGGGTCGTCGATGATCGTCACGGCCGCATCAAACAATTGCTCGCCCAACGCATCGAGCAGGAAGCTCGACCGCCGCGCGATCGCGGGACCGACGATCCCGCCGATCAGATGCCCCACAAGGCTGGAGCCGATGCGCGGATCGAAGATCACCGGCATCACGCCGCTCTCGACCTTGACCGGATTGAGCCGCGCGACCGCCCGTTGGGCTGCGCGAATGCCGACCGCTTCGGCGTCGTCCAGATCCTCCATGTGGCGGACGGAGTGGCTGGCGTGATCGCGCTGCATGGTCGCGCCTGTTCCCGCCAGCACGCTGGCCCAAGTCGAATGGCTGGTCCCGGCATAGGCCCCGGCAAAGCCATGGCTGGTCGCGAGCGCCACCTGACTACGCCCACTCGCCGCGCCGCCGCCTTCGCTGTTGGTGATGCCCGGCACGCTGCGCGCCGCATCTTCGGCAATGGTGGCGCGTTCGCGCAGCGCGGTCGGCTCTGGCTCGCCCTCGTCCACCAGGTCGAGCATATGCGGGCGCTTGCGCAGCAGGCGATCTTCGGGTGCCAGACCGGCATAGGGATCTTCGGGCGCTTCCCGCGCCATCGCGATCGCGCGGTCCACCAGGGTCGCGAGCGTGGCGGGGTTCATGTCCGACGCAGAGATGCTCGCCGAACGCTGGCCGACGAAGACACGCAGCCCGATCTCCTCCCCCTCAGACCGCTCGACATCCTCAAGCGCGCCCAATCGCACCGACACATTGGTCGAGGCGTTGCAGGCATAGATGGCGTCGGCGGCGTCAGCGCCCGCGTTGCGCGCCGATTTGACGAGGTCTTCCGCGCGCGACTGGGCTTCTTCTAGGCTGAGCATGGAGGGGCGGTGATCCTTGGTTGCGTCGAAACTTGGAAAATGGCCTTAGGCGCTCGATCCGTCAGCGGCAACGCCCGCCAGCCAGCGGTTGAGCAGATGCCAGGCGACGGCCATGGGTGGCGGCGCCGAAAAAGGCGCGCTATCTTCACCAGCGAGGGCAGCGCGGACTCCAGCCGCATCACACCAGAAAGCATGCTCGATCTCGGTCTGATCAATCGTCAGCGCATCGTCATCGGCCTGCGCGATGCAGGCGATCATCAGCGACGACGGGAAGGGCCAAGGCTGGCTCATGACATAGCGCACGTCGCGGACGCGAACGCCCGCTTCCTCGAACAGTTCGCGCGCAACGGCCTCCTCGATCGTTTCGCCCGGTTCCACGAACCCCGCGAGCGCCGAATAACGGCCCGGATCCCAGCGATGTTGGCGACCGAGCAGGACGCGACCCCGATGTTCGGCGAGCATGATGACGACGGGATCGGTGCGCGGGAAATGATCGGCACCGCACCCCTCGCAATGGCGCGACCAGCCCGCCTTCGCGTTCACCGTCCGCGCACCGCACACCGGGCAGAAGGGATGGCGGGCATGCCAATGGACGAGGCTGCGCGCCGTGCCGTAAAGCGCGACTTCCTCGGGCGGGATAAGCCCCGCAATCGCCCGGCTGCGCGGCGTGGGGATGAGGTTGGGGCCAAGGTCCTCGGCCAGTCGCGCGAAGATCGGTCGCCCCGCCGGATCAATGCCGAGCAGCGCATGATCCTCGACGAGAGCCTGCGTATCGATCGGCTGAAGCACGAGATGGCCGTCGGCCTCCACCGGCTCCAGCCCGTCCAGCACCAGTAGCCGCGCGGCAGGATCGGCAAAGGTCGCAGCCAATCGCTCGGGATCGGAGCGGACGGGATCGACGCGATCGAGCGTCCCGCCGACGAAGCCGGGCAGCGTCGCGCTTGGTGGCTTAGTTCCGTGCATCCGCTTGCTTATCCTCCATCACCGCCTTCGCCGCGCGCGCAAAGAGCGTCGGCAACCCCGCATCGGCAAGCCTGCCGATCGACCACCATTCGCCTTCGCCCGGCGGCGGCTCCTCCACATGGGTATGGTGGACGGTCAACGCCAGGGAGAAATGCGTGAAGACATGGGTGACCGGCTCCGAGATCGTCATCCAGCGCGCGATAACAGGTGGCGTCGCATTGGGCATATCGCTCCAGTCGGAACTCGGCAAAGCGCGCATCCCGCCCAGCAGGCCCTTGTCGGGGCGGCGGATCAGCCAGACATGGCCATCGCGTTCCATCCACCAGGCATGGCCGACGCGATGCGGCTTGGCCTTCTTGGCCGCCTTGACCGGAAAGCGGGCCGGGTCGGCGGTGGCCAAGGCCGCGCAATCATCCCGCAGCGGGCAAATGCCGCAGGCCGGATTGCGCGGGGTGCAGATCGTCGCGCCAAGGTCCATCATCGCCTGCGCGAAATCGCCCGCGCGAACATCCGGCGTGATACGATCGGCAGCGGCCCGGATCGCAGGACGCGCGGCGGGAAGCGGCGTATTGATCGCGAACAGCCGAGCGACCACCCGCTCGACATTGGCGTCCACCACCACCGCCCGGCGACCGAAGGCGATGGCCGCCACCGCAGCGGCCGTGTAGGCGCCAAGCCCCGGAAGCGCCCGCAGCCCCTCCTCCGTATCGGGAAAGCGCCCGCCATGGTCGCGCACCACGGCGCGCGCGCAGGCGAGCAGATTGCGCGCCCTGGCATAATAGCCAAGCCCCGCCCATGCGGCCATCAGGTCCGCATCCTCTGCCGCCGCCAGCGCCTCCACCGTCGGCCAGCGCGCCAGAAACTTGGCATGATAGGGGATGACGGCGGCAACGGTCGTCTGTTGCAGCATGACTTCCGACAGCCACACGGCATAGGGGTCGGTCACATTGCTGCCGGGCAGCGCGCGCCATGGCAGGCGGCGGGCATATACGTCATAATGAGCAAGCAGGTCGCCCGCGATTTTTGTCTCTCTACCCTCGACGCGCATGGCGGCGCTATGCCATGGAGAAGGCCATGACGGAACGCCCCGCATCACCTGCGCCCAAGAGTCGCGCCAAGCCTGTCGAGGAGCGGCCACGGATCGGCGCGCCCCGGCAGATCGCGGACCTGATGCCCGACATCGGTCGCGCCGCTTTCCGCAAGTTCGGCTTCGTGCAATCGAGCATCGTCACCCGCTGGGCCGAGATCGTCGGCGCGCACTATGCCGCCATCACCATGCCCGAATCGATCCGTTTCCCGGTCGGCAAAAAAGCGGGCGGCACGTTGCAGCTGACGGTGATGAGCGGTCATGCGCCGATGGTGCAGCATGTGCTGCCCGACATCATCGAACGGGTGAACCGCTTCTTCGGCTATGCCGCCGTCGCCAAGGTCGCGATGCGGCAGGGCGACATCCTGCCCTCCAGCCCCGAACGCCGCCCCCCTCCCCGCAATCTCCGCCCGGTGCCGGTGGAGCTGGGCGATTCGCTGCGCGACATCGGCGATCCCGAATTGCGCGCCGTGCTGGAATCGCTGGCGCAGGGGCTTCCGGGCAGCAGCAGCCTTCCCAAGATCAGTTGAAGCGTTCGGCCCGCATTCAGCGCGGCCTTCATATGGATCGACCCCGATGAAGACAATCCTGCTTTCCCTCGCCCTTATCGCCGCACCAGCTGCCGCCGCCGCGCCCGCCAACTGGATCGGCCGCGTGACCATGACGCCGATCGGCGGTCACTTGAACGGCAACCCGGCGGCGAAGACCAAGCTGGTCGAATATGTCAGCTACACCTGTCCCCATTGCGCGCACTTCGTCGGCGAAGCGAGCGCGCCGCTGCGCAACCAATATGTGAAGGGCGGTCAGGTCAGCGTCGAGGTGCGCAACGCCGTGCGCGACAAATATGATCTCGCCGCCGCGCTTCTCGCCCGCTGCGGCGGCGCGGCCAAGTTCAACGGCAATCATGAAGCGCTGTTCGCCAACCAGAGCGCGTGGATGGAGCAACTCGAATCCTATGACCGGGGCGCGGCCAAGCCCAGCGATCAGGTCGCGGCCTTGAAGGATATCGGCCAGAACACCGGTCTATACGCGCTGATGAACAAGCGCGGCTTCACCAATGCACAGCTCGACGCCTGCATCGCGAACCCTCAGGCGATGAAACAGGTTCTCGCCATGACGGACGAAGCATGGAACAAGGTGAAGATCAACGGCACCCCCGGCTTCACCGTCAACGGCACGAAGGTCGACGGATCGAGCTGGGATGCGCTCAAGGCCGCATTGCCCGCGCCCGCGCGCTGATCTAGATAAGCCTCAACTGCCTTTGTCAACGGAGCCATGATCGCCGTGAAAGCCCTGCCCGGCCTTGCCGTCCTTGCCCTGTCCCTGAGCCTTGCCGCCTGCGGCAAGAGCGAGACCAACGCCGCCGCCCCCACCGGTGAACCGATTGCCGCCGTCGCCGCGCCTTCGGGCACCAGCTGGTCGGAAACGGTCAATCCCTCACCCGAAGGCTCCTTCGTCATGGGCAATCCCAATGCGAAGCTGAAGCTGGTTGAATATGGCTCCTTCACCTGCTCGCATTGCCGCGACTTTTCCGCCGAAGCATCGGAGGAGATCAGGAAGATCGTCGATACCGGCAAGATGAGCTATGAATTCCGCGTCTATGTGCGCGATCCGATGGATATCGCGACCGCGCTGCTGGCGCGCTGCGGCGGCAAGGACGTCTATTACCCGCTGTCCGAACAATTTTTCACCAACCAGAGCGCGATGTTTGAAAAGGCCCAGGCCTTGGGCGACGCGCGCTATCAGGCGCTGATGAGCGTGCCGCCCGCACAGCGTTTCGGCCAATTGGCGAACGCCGTCGGCCTGGTCGATTTCGCCAAGCAGCGCGGCGTGTCGGAGGAACAGGCCAAGCAATGCCTGGCCGACACCGCATCGGCGGAAAAGCTGGCGAAGGGCGTCGAAGCCGCGAACCAGCAATACCAGATCCAGGGTACGCCGACCTTCCTGTTGAATGGCGTCGTCGTGCCCGACACCGCCACCTGGGCGACGCTGCAAC
>CAJYHD010000100.1 GCA_913773715.1 uncultured Sphingobium sp. | reverse complement strand
CTCGACGCTACCCAGCAAATGTCCTCGATCACCAGCGAATTTGAGGCCGCCGGCGAGACCAAGCCGATAATTTCCGCCGTCCCCCCTGCTGGATACCCCACCCTGCGCCACGCCCTTGAGACCGGTGAAATTGCGGTCGAGGACGAAGTTCACAACCCCCGAGACCGCATCCGAGCCATAAGCGGCGGACGCGCCCGCCGTGACGACATCGACCCGCTGGATCAGAAGCTGCGGAAGCGTGTTCGTGTCGACAAAGCCGGAATCCGTGTTCGCCGGCACACGCCGGCCATCGAACAGGATCAGGCTTCGATTGATACCGACGCCGCGAAGGTTGAGATAATTCCCGACGCTGGTCAGACCGGACACACCCGGCTGGAAGCGGCCCGGACCGGTCGACTGGGAGAACTGCGGTATCTTGGTGAGGGCGTCGGGGATACTGCGGGGGGTGGACTGCAGCAGCGACTGCGTCGTGACCACGGTGACCGGCGTGGGCGCCTGGTTTCCGTTCGTCGCGGCGCGCGAGCCGGTGACCACGATGTCGGCGACCGCGTCGTCGGTGGGAGGAGTGGATTTCTCTGCTGCCGGTCGATCGCTTTCTGACCGTTGCGGCTGAGGCTGTTCCGGCGACGTCGCTACCGTTTGGGCCGACGCCAGCGCAGGGAACGCGAGCGCGAGCACCGAGACCGAAACACACAGATTCTTGATAGCCATCATGGCCCCCCTCCTTACCTCAACGCCTTGAATGACGCTTTTGAGTCGGTCGGTCTTACGACCGTCCGACCGGAGTTGCAATAGTGATGCGTCTTTTAGACTGGGCCGGAAGAAGGGACACGCTGTAGAACGCCAGCAGGAGGAGCGCGCCGATCCCGACGAGCGTCAGATCGTAGCTGCCGGTAAGGTCGTATCCGAATGCCGCTATCGTCGGGCCTGCCGCTCCCCCGAGCAGATAAAGCGAAAACGTATAGCCATAAGCTCGACCGTATTGCGCCGCCGGGAAGTATCTCAAAGCAAGAAAGGACAGCACGTCCGATTCCGCACCCATGACGAGGCCGATCAGCACCGCGCTGGTAATGCCACCTACCTCGCCAGGAACGGCCAGCGTGGCTGTTCCCACGATCGCGATGCCGATCGCAATGAACGTCAGGGTTCGTACTTGGACATGGTCCAAGGCAAAACCTGCTGCTATCCGGCCGACGATCGACGAAAGCCCGATAGCCGCTGCGATCTTCGCAGCATCGCCGGCAGTCAAGCCATGCCCGATCTGGATGGGGACAAAGTGCACGACGACGCTGACGCTCGCGACCGCTAGAAGGAAGATCATCACACCGATCTTGATGAAGGCCGGGTCTCGCCACACGGGGGCTGGGTCTCGGCTGTCTGCAGTACTCCGTGAAGCGTTATATTCCGGCGTAAAGTGCTGACGAAAGCGCATCATCAGAAACCCGATGATCAGCGCTGCGAAGCCCGAGAAGAGCGCAAGATCGAGGTAGGCTTCTCGCCAACCGGCTGCCTCGATCACCGGCATGAGGAAAGGAGGCAGGCACAATGCCCCGACGCCTGTCCCGGTCATTACGAAGCCGAGAACGAGGCCTTTTCGACGGGAAAATGCCAGGAGCACGAGCCGCGAGAACGATAAGGCCGTCGATCCCGCTCCCAGCATCGCGATAAGAAAGGAGCAAAGTAGATAGGATGGCAAATTTTGCCCGAAGAGTGACATCGCGAGGAATCCTGCAGCCAAGCCGACAAGCGACAGCAATGCGACCACCAAAGGTCCGAAGCGGTCGAGCGCTTTGCCGAAGGCCGGCGTAAAGAGCGCAGCGCCGACCGCACATACCAGCGGACCGAGTGATGCTTCGCCCCGTGAAACCCCGAGATCGGCCGATACCGGAATGAGGAATAGTCCGGACGTGTAGAAATAGGTCGAGCTGTATCCAGCGGTCAGGCCGAGGAAGGCAGCAACGACAGTTGCTGCCTGACCCGCGAGCGACAATTCTCGTTCCTCCGTTGATCGAGGCGCGGTGTTCACGACGTCCGCCGGCGATAGGGCAGCAAGGTCTGTTTTCATCCTCGGGCTGGTCATCGACATCTTCTCCAAACTATAAGCCGGCGTTCGCCGGTCGTACGAACGACCGAGCCGTTATAGCGAACGCGTCGCTGGCCGAAAGCGGAATTGGCAAAGAGGTGACAATGGCGAAAGTTCAACTCGAGCCAAGCTTCCATCTGAACATCGACGAGCCCCAAGGGTTGCTGGTCGCTACATTCATCGGCTTCTGGACGTTGGAGACGGTGATCGAATTCGAAACGGCTCGGCGAACCGCTGTCGCACAACTAACCCGCAGCCTCCGCCCCGGGCAAACCGCGCATTATCTGGTCGACCGATCCCGCCAGCCCGCGCAGAGCCAAGAGGTCGTGGCGGCGCTATCCGCCATATTCTCGCAGTCTGGATTCCCGGGCCGCAAAGCCGTCATCATCTCGGGTGCGCTGTTGAGGCGTCAGGCAGAGCGGGTGAACGAAGGTGCCGAAACGCGGTTCTTCGGTGACCGCATGGCGGCACTTGCATGGCTCCGTTCCGGCTGACCTTCAAAAGCAACAATGACCCTCAGGCGAATTCGCTTGCGCCAATCGCGAATATCGAACCGGCAGCCGGGGAAGCGCTGGCCTCAAGGCCCATCGCTTCGGGGACGATCCGCTCTAGATAGTATTGGATCGAGGTCCGATGCAGATCGGTCAGTTCCGCCGAAAGCATGCGCTCGAGCAGCCAGCCACAGACCGCGACCGAGAGCATCGTCAGAAACGGGTAGCTGGCCGAGAGCCGCGCGATCGCAGGAGCTTTCACCAACTCGTCTCCGAGGTCGGCGCAGCAACGTATCAACGACAGAAGTTCGGTGTTCCTCGCCTCTCGCTTCAGTTGAAGGATCAAAGCAGCGAAGGGTTCACCTTCATCGAGCCCGATCTTGCGGGAGACCAGGTCGGCGGCCTGAATGCCGTTCGTGCCTTCATAGATCGAGGTTATCCGAACATCCCTCAGCAACTGGGCGACGCCGGTCTCCTCGACATATCCGGCCCCTCCGTGAACCTGGATCGCCAGTGAAGCGACCTCGTTTCCGACGTCGGTCGCATAGGCTTTCGCGAGCGGCGTCAGCAGTTCGAGTCTTCCGTTTGCCGAGCGCGCGCCCAAACTCATGTGATCACGTTGCAGCGCGGTGAAATAGATGAGGGCCCGCGCCGCGTGCGTCAAAGCAGTCATGCGAACCAGCATACGCCGTACGTCCGGATGCTCGATGATCGGAACCGGCAGTGCGCTCGCGCCGGACACCGCGCGAGACTGAATCCGGTCCTTCGCGTAACCGATGGCGGCTTGCCGTGCGCGCTCGGCTATCTGCACACCCTGCAAACCGATATTGAGACGAGCATTGTTCATCAT
Organism: uncultured Sphingobium sp.; assembly: GCA_913773715.1. The sequence continues at coordinate 15,776 of CAJYHD010000100.1, read as the reverse complement.
GGTGAACATCGCGCGCATGCCGCCGTGGAGCGGACCTACAAGTTCACCCAAGCACGGATCATCTTCGCCGAATACGAGGGCGCAGGTGGGCGAGGCATGAAGACCCAGCTTATGCTCGAGCGATGCGACCTTGATGCCGTTCGCCTTCCCCAATCCGCCATCGTCGCCCACTCGAAACTTCGGCGCCACGAAAAGCGACAAGCCCCTCGTGCCCGCCGGCGCCTCGGGCGTCCGCGCCAAGATCAGATGAACGATGTTCGACGCCAGATCATGATCACCGAACGATATGAAAATCTTCGTGCCGCGGATGGACCAATGACCGTCGGGTCCAGGTGTCGCCATCGTCCTCACGGCGCCGACATCAGACCCTGCCTGCGGCTCGGTCAGATTCATCGTCCCGGTCCATTCGCCAGACACCAGCTTCTGCAGATAGCGCTGCCGCTGACCCTCGCTGCCGTGATGAAGCAGCGCGTCCACCGCTCCAGCCGTCAGAATCGGGCAAAGCCCGAATGCCATGTCGGCACCGCCAATGAGCTCGAGAGCAGCTACCTCGATGCAATGGGGCAGACCGAGGCCGCCGAAATTCGTGCCGACGGCCGTGGCGCCGTAGCCCCCATCGACGAAACTGGCGTACGCCTCCTTGTATCCCCGAGGCATGAGCACGCTTCCCTGCTCGAGCCTTGCGCCTTCGAGATCGCCGATCCGCCGCAACGGCGCGATCTCCGAGCCCGCGAACTTCGCGACCGCCTCGAGAATAGCCCGAACCTCGTCGGCGCCGCAGGAGTCGAAGTGCTTCGAGCCGAGCAGTCCATCCAGCTGCGAAACGTGGGTCAGGACGCACTCGATGGCTTCCAGTGGCGGACGATATGACACGGCGAGGGCCTTCTCTTGGAAGGGAGCTACCTCGCTATCCTCACGACGTACTGGAGCGGCTCCCGAAGTTTCCCGACCTAATATTCCCGGTTGAACCGAGAAGCGATATCAACCACCAATTATCAATATTTGGATTTAGATCGGGAGCGCGATGGCGAAGCCGGGAAGTTGGTCGGCCGTGCCGATGGTGGAGGACATCACAGACGCGCCGACCGCCGTCCGGTCTGCCGCGCGCGCCTTCCGGGTCATAGAGTTCTTCGACGAGATCAGGCGTCCGGCGCGGGCGAATGAAATCGCCAGCCGTCTCGGGATTCCACAAAGCTCCGCATCGCTCTTGCTGAACAGCATGGCGCGCATGGGGTATCTCGATTTCGATGTCGCCCGGAAGACATATCTCCCGTCGCTCCGCACGGCGGTCCTCGCAACGTGGCGCGACAATGGGTATTTCCGGGACGGGTCGGTGCTCACGATGCTCGAAGATCTGTCGGCTGCCAGCGGCGTGGCGGCGTGCCTCACGTCGAGGGCCGGCATCTTCGTGCAATATCTGAATGTCGTTCAGCACCCAGGGCCTGGGGATGTGCACATCACCTTGACCGCGCGACGATACGCGGCGCGCAGTGCCGCAGGCCTCGTGTTGCTGTCTTCTCTCGAAGACGCCGAAATCCGATCCATCGTCCATCGGACGCGAGCTCAGGACGATGCCGATGCGGCAGCTCTCACGCTCAAGGACACGATGCATCGGATCGAGACGATACGGCGCGAGGGCCATTATGTTTCCCTCGGGATGGTGAACCCAGAGCACGGAGCCATCGCCGTTCCGTTGCCGCCGCATGTCACCGGAGGATGGCAGCAGATGGCAATCTCGCTCGCCGGCCGGATCGATCGCGTTGATGCCGGACAGGACCGGCTGGTGTCGTTGCTCAAGACATCGGTCGACAGCCTCGAGGCAGGCTAGACGACCTAAGCGCTCGATGCGCTAAATCCAAATATGGATTTTTGGCTCGGCATCTTCATGCGCGGACCGAGGTGGCGTATCCAAGCTAGGACCGTCGCGCTGCAGTCAGACTGCCTGCAATCGCACGGGAAAAGAGGCCAGCACACCGACCGCGATGAAGTCGCTGTTCCCTTTGCTGTGGGCCAGGAGAAGGACGCGGATGCAGATACTTTCCGGCATACGGATACTCGACCTCACGACGGTCATCATGGGACCGTTCGCCAGTCGCATACTCGCCGACATGGGTGCGGACGTCATCAAGATCGAACCACCGACGGGCGACAGCGTAAGAGCACATCGGCCGCATCTCGTCGACGATCTGAGCGGTATGTTCCTCAACCTCAACCGCAACAAACGCAGCGTCGTACTCGACCTGAAGTCCGATGATGGCCGTGATGCCCTGAGACAGCTTATCGCGACCGCAGACGTGATCATGCACAATCTTCGTCATCCGGTGATGAGCAGGCTGGGCTTCGACTATGCGAAGTGTCGCGCGATCAATGAAAGCATCGTCTACTGTGCGTCTTACGGCTTCGGGGCCGGTGGCCCATATGCCGCACGGCCAGCCTACGACGACTTGATCCAAGCATCTTCGGGATTTGCGGCGCTCTCGGAAGATCTGACCGGTGAGCCGTCCTACGCACCGTCGGTCATATGCGACAAGATCGCTGGACAGGCGGTCGCCACCGCCATTCTCGGCGCTCTTTTCCACCGACTGCGCACCGGTGAAGGGCAGGCGATCGAGGTGCCGATGTTCGAGGTCGCGATCGATTTCAACCTCGTCGAGCATTTCGGTGGCGGTGCGTTCATCCCGCCCCGCGGGCCTCTCGGATATCCCAGGATCCGCAGCAGCGAGCGACGCCCGTTCGCTACCGCCGATGGCCATGCCTGCATCCTTCCGTACTCGGACCGGAACTGGCGCGATTTCTTCATCTTCACCGGACGAGACGATCTTCTCCACGATGCGCGGTTCACGACCATCGATACGCGGCAGGATCATTTCGAGACGCTCTACGCGGCCGTCCGCGAAGAGGCTGTGCGCAGGTCGACGGCCGAATGGATCGCCTTCTGCGAGTCCGCTGACATTCCGTGCATGCCGGTCATCCGGTTGGCCGACATCTTCGAAGACCCGCACGTCAAGGCCGTGAAGCTGTTCGAGCCGGCGGAGCACCCCGCCGGAGGAACCTATCGCGCGATACGGTCACCGGTGACGTTCAGCGAGAGTCCGTTCCGCATAGATCGCCATGCTCCCCGGCTCGGCGAGCATACGGACGAGGTGCTGCGCTCCTTGCGTGTCCAAGACGAGCAAGTCGCGGTGAAGGCATGACCGTCGTTCGCCTCGATCGTATAGGGCCGGTTGCTTGTCTGGCCCTCGATCGTCCGCCGCACAACTTCTTCGACGTTGCGATGCTGGAAGAAATTGCCGCAATCCTCGAACGATGCGAGTCCGATCCCGAGGTCCGGGTCTCTCTGCTCGTGTCAAAGCACAAGAACTTCTGTGCCGGAGCCGATTTCGGCGAAGGCCGGCGACCCGATCCCGGGCCGATATATACTTCTGCCGTCAAGCTCCTGAAGCGGACGAAGCCGCTGGTCGCGGCGATCGGCGGAGCCGCCGTGGGCGGTGGCTTGGGCCTGGCGCTTGTCGCCGATCTTCGCATCGGCGACGATACATCCTGGTTTCAAGCCAATTTCACGCGGATCGGAATTTCGGCTGGCTTCGGCATCAGCTTCACCATGCCCCGGGTCGTAGGCCCGCAGCGCACTCGCGACCTTTTGCTGACCGCACGGCGTGTACCGTCGCGCGAGGCTCTCGCCATCGGATTGCTCGACAGGGTCGTCGAGGCTGGCACGCTGCAGGATGCGGCGCTCGCCCTGGCAACGGAGATCGCCGCCAACTCGCCGGCTGCGACATCGGCCACGCTTCGTCTCCTCGGGCGCGACGATGCCGATCATTTTGCAGCCGCGGTCGTGAGGGAGCTCGGATTGCAGAGGCCGCTCTTTGCCGCACCCGACTTCGACGAGGGCGTCCGCGCCAGCGCGGAGCGGCGAACCCCACAATTCTCGAATTTGCAGGAGCACGAAGCGTGAACTTCGAACTGGACGACGAGCATCAGCAACTGGTGCGCTTGGTCGAACGCTTCGTGGCGGACGAGCTTTCTCCCTTGGAACCGAAGCTCCTCGTGAGGGAAGCTGCCGGCGGAGAAGCAATCCTGGAACAATCCGATCTCGAGAGAGTCGATCACAAGGCGCAGGCGCTGGGGCTGTGGGGCATGGATGCTCCGGAGGAATTCGGCGGATCGGACCTTCCCCATGTCGCGGTGACCGCCGTCAATCTCGTCCTCGGCCGGACGGTCGTTCCCTACAATTTCCCGCCGGATTCACCCAACCTGCGAATGCTAATGGCCGCTGCGGACGCCGAGCAACGCGAGCGATACCTGGCGCCTTACGTGCGCGGCACGACCATCTCGGCGATCGGCATCTCCGAACCCGGTGCCGGGTCCGACCCGCGGCGGATGAAGACCCGAGCCGTCAAGACGCCCGAAGGATGGCGCATCTCCGGAACCAAGATCTGGATATCCAAGGCGGACAAGGCCGACTTCACCATCGTGATGGCGTTGACGAGCTTGCCCGACGCCGCGCGGCAGGAATTGTCGGCGTTCCTCGTCGATCAGAATCTTCCCGGAATCGCTGTCAGTAGTCCGATACGGATGATCGGCGGGACCTACACCTACGAGGTCGTCTATGACGACGTGATCGTCCCGCATGGAGCTCTGCTCGGTGCCGAAGGACAAGGCTTCGGACCGATGCAGACGAGATTGGCGACCAGACGCCTGGAGATCGCGACCTGGTGCATCGGCGCAGCCGAGCGCGCGCTTGAGATGATGATGTCGCATGTGAAGGAGCGTGTGACATTCGGCGTGCCGCTGTCCGAGCGACAGTCCGTCCAATGGTGGATCGCGGATGCGGCGACGGGGATCAGATCGTGCCGTCTATTGGCCTTCGAGATCGCTTGGCGCCTCGACCGGGGTGAGGACGTCAGCACGCTCGTTTCGATCATCAAGGTTCAGGCAACCGACCTGGCTACCCAAGTCATCGACCATGCGATGCAGGCGTTTGGTGCGATGGGCGCGAGCAAGGAAATGCCGCTGCACATGATGGCGGCCCGCGTCCGGCTCATGCGGATCTACGATGGCCCGACCGAAATTCACCGTTGGGTGGTCGCCCGCGACCTCCTGCGCGCTGCATGACCGGCTCGATGACCCGCGTGGTCTGGGCGGACAGGGATCTGGACGAAACGCACGATCCCGCGCGCACGAGCTGGCTCGCAGGCGCGGAAGAGCCAGGCACAGCTTTCCCGATCCAGAATCTGCCGATCGGCATATTCCGACACGGCTCTAGTTCGCCACGCGCGGGTGTGGCGATCGGCGACCACATCATAGATCTGGCGGCCCTGCCGGCTGCGTTCATGCCGGATGAGATAAAGCGATCCCACATCGAAACGGCGACGCTCGATTTTCTTCTCGCTTTGGGGAGGCATCCCTTGCGCGAGTTGCGCCGGCGATTGAGCGCGGGGTTTGCCCAGGCGTCGATCGAGAACGAGCTGTATCGAAGGCGCTTGGACCTGCTTGTGCCCAGTTCCGAGTGCGAATTGCTGCTGCCCACCAGCATTCCCGACTACACGGACTTCTACGCGGGCATCGAGCATGCTCGTCGCGCCGGGTCGATTGCGCGACCGGGCTCCACTCTTTCACCGAATTATGGAACGCAGCCGATCGGCTACCACGGACGGGCATCGACCGTTCGTGTCAGCGGCGCGGAGATACGGAGGCCACACGGACCCTTTCCGGACGTCGACACCGGCGAGGTCGCCTGCGCGCCGACGCGCGCTCTCGACTTCGAGCTCGAGTTGGGCCTTTTCGTCTGTGGGACAGCCAGCGGGCGTATGAGCATCGGCGATGCCGCCCAGCGGATCGCGGGCGTGTGCCTACTCAACGATTGGTCCGCGCGGGACATCCAGCGTTGGGAAATGACGCCCTTGGGTCCGTTCCTCGGCAAGAGCTTCGCCACGACCATATCCCCATGGATCGTCACATGGGATGCGTTGGCGCCGTTTCGCGTCGCCGCATCGCCAAGGGACCCACAGCATGGCGATCCGCCAAGCTATCTGCTCGACGGCGATGATCAGGCGTCGGGCGCCCTCGACATCGAGCTACTGGTATCATTGTGCGCCTCGCAGGGCGGCGGAACGGCAGTGCCTCCGGAGGTGATCGCGCACTCGAACACGCGTCACCTTTACTGGACTCCTGCGCAGATGCTTGCTCATCACAGCGTCAACGGCTGCACGCTGCGGCCGGGCGATCTGATCGGATCGGGAACGATCTCGGGGCCGAATCTGGAGCAATCCGGCAGCCTCCTGGAGCTCACGAGGAACGGGGCCAGCCCGCTTACGCTGAGAAGCGCCTCGACGCGGACCTATCTCGAAGACGGCGATGAGATCGTGCTTTCGGCGCTCTGCCGGCGACCAGCCTATCGCTCCATCGCCTTCGGCCCCTGCGCGGGGCGTGTCGTGCCCGAGGGAGAATCAGCATGAGGCTAGTCGATCTTTCAGTGACGCTCCGGCACGATCCGCATGCCGACCCTTCCACGAATCAGGTCGAGATTACTTATCTCGACCACGATCAAACGGCGGAGGGGATGGTCGCGCGCTTTCCGGGCCTCTCCGTGGCCGACCTTCCCGAGGGTAAGGCGTGGGCCGTCGAGAAGCTGCACATCTCGACGCACAACGGCACGCATATGGACGCGCCATGGCACTATCATCCGACGATGGACCGAGGTCAGCCGGCGACCACCATAGATCAGGTGCCGCTGGAGTGGTGCATGAAGCCCGGCGTCAAGCTCGACTTCCGTCACCTCACTGATGGTCACGTCGTCACAGCGGCCGAGGTCGAGCAGGAGCTTGACCGTATCGGGCATCAGCTTGCGCCGCTCGACATCGTGCTCGTCAATACGCGCGCCGGGGCCATCTACGGGCAACCGGGCTACCTTGACGCCGGTTGCGGGATGGGGCGTGAAGCGACCATCTATCTGACCGATCGAGGTGTGCGGGTCGTCGGAACGGACGCATGGAGCTGGGACGCTCCCTTCAGTCATACTGCCAAGCGCTTCGCGGCAACCAAGGACCCAGCGATTATCTGGGAGGGCCACAAGGCGGGAATGGAGTGCGGCTACTTCCAGATGGAAAAGCTGCATGGTCTCGAGCAGCTTCCTGCCGCCGGCTTCACGGTCATCTGCTTCCCGGTGAAGATCGAGGGCGCATCCGCCGGTTGGACGCGCGCTGTCGCGCGCCTCGATTGAGCATGCGGAACGCGCATGCCGTTTGTTCTCAAGGGGGCACAGCAGTTGAATAAGATCTACGATGATGCCCAATCGGCGCTCAAGGACGTCCTGTTCGCAGGCATGACGATCGCCAGCGGAGGCTTCGGGCTCTGCGGAGTTCCCGAGCGTCTGTTGGAGGCGATCGAGGCGTCGGGCGTCGGCGAGCTCACCTTCGCCTCGAACAACGCCGGCATCGACAATGAAGGCATCGGGAAGCTCCTCAGGAGCAGGCAGGTCCGCAAGATGATCGCCTCCTACGTCGGCGAGAATAAGGAGTTCGAGCGCCAGTTCCTTACCGGAGAGCTGGACGTCGAATTCTGTCCTCAAGGCACGCTGGCGGAGCGACTGCGCGCGGGCGGTGCCGGCATCCCCGGCTTCTACACCAAGACGGGCGTCGGTACGGCGGTCGAGGAGGGCAAGGAGGTGAAGCGCTTCGGTGGCGAGGATTTCATACTGGAGCATGGCATCTTCGCGGACCTGTCCATCATCAAGGGCTGGAAGGCGGACGAGAGCGGTAACCTCATCTTCCGCAAGACCGCGCGAAACTTCAATCATCCGGCGGCGACCGCGGGTCGGGTTTGCGTGGCCGAGGTCGAGGAGATTGTGCCCGTAGGCAGCCTTGATCCCGATGCGATCCACCTGCCGGGCATATACGTCAACCGCCTGATCGTGGGCGCACCCTACGACAAGAAGATCGAACAGCGCACCGTTCGCAAGCTGGAGGCCGTCTGATGCCTTGGACCCGAAGCGAGATGGCGGCGCGTGCCGCGGACGAGCTAGAGGACGGCTTTTACGTCAACCTCGGTATCGGCATCCCCACTCTGGTCGCCAATCATGTTCGTGAAGGCGTGACGGTCACATTCCAGTCGGAAAACGGGATGCTCGGCATCGGCCCATTTCCATGGGACGGTGAAGAGGACGCGGATTTGATCAACGCCGGCAAGCAGACCGTTTCGGAGCTGCCCCAGACGGCTTATTTCTCTTCCGCCGACAGTTTCGCGATGATCCGCGGAGGGCATATCGATCTTGCGGTCCTCGGCGCGATGGAAGTGGCCGAGAACGGCGACATCGCCAACTGGATGATCCCCGGGAAGATGGTCAAGGGCATGGGCGGTGCGATGGATCTCGTCGCCGGCGTCAAGAAGATCATCGTGGTGATGGAGCACACCAGCAAGACCGGGGAGCCGAAGTTCATCCCGGCGTGCACCCTGCCGCTCACCGGCAAGAATGCCGTCGACATGATCGTCACCGACCTGTGCGTGTTCGGTCGAGCCGACCATGAGAGTTGCTTCGAACTTGTCGAGCTGGCCCCCGGCGTCGGCCTTGAAGAGGTTCGTGCGGCAACGAGCGCTCATTTCAGCATCGCAGAGTGGGGGCGACGACAAAGCGAGGCCTCAGGATGAGACGTTTATTCTATCAGTCCTGGCGCAGGATCGCCGATGCGCCGGCGTTGACAAATTGCAGGAGGTGGCTCCGGTGATCGGCCGGCTCGAGCTTGCTGCTGTCGGAAAGCCTCGCGAGACGGTTCCGCGCGATCGTCGAGCACGACAGGATCGCCAGCATGCTCGAGAATTCGTAGGCGTGGGCCACCTCCGCCTGCGACGCTCCCGGCGCTGCCGCCTGGAGCCAGCTGATGCAGGTCTTCGCGTACGGCAAGGCGAAGTCGAGAAAGAACTTTTGCTGATCGGAATTGCCGGATTCGCGCACCCGTCCCAAAAGGTTTATGTAATTGTTCCATCCGGTCTCGCCGGAATAGGTAAGGTCGAGATAGGGGTACACAATCGATTTGAGGATTTCCTCCACGGTGGGCACACGGCCATCCGCTGCCTCGATGGATTTCCTGTAGTAGTTCCACCGGAGCTGATCGACATCGGCGAAACGCCTACGGAGAATTTCCTCCAGGAGTTTCTGCTTCGAGGCGAAATGGTAGCTCAGCGTCCCGAGTGTGTCGCCCGACCGCGCCGCGATTTCCCGTGTGGAAGTCCCATCGAACCCCTTTTCAGCAAACAGCGCTTCGGCCGCATCGAGCAGATTGACGCGAGAATCGCCCTTGTTCGCCGCCAAAAAAGGAACTCCGCAATAGTGGGGTGGAGGTTCGACACATAGCCAGAGCCTTCCCTCGTCGCAATTGCGATGAGGGCGCGGGGGCACCGCGATCGGAGCACGAGTGGGGGAGAAGGACGTCAATGCATGGTCTCGGACCTCGCCTTGTCCCGATGCCTGTCCTCTCTCGCGCTTACCAGCGCCGTCGTCGATGCGTTGCGCCAGGTCGAAACACCCGCGGCGCTGACAGGATTGATGGAGGCGATAACGCGAGCATTGAGCTTCCGTCATTACGCGCTGATCCATCACGATGATCTGAGCCATGACCGCAGCGACCTCGTCGATTTCCGCGATTATCCGGCAGCAATCGCCGAACGGCTGATCGGCGAGCGCCGCTACCGGCGCGACCCGGTGATCCGTGGCTGCATTTTTGCTGACGGGGCCTTCCTCTGGTCCGAACTGTCGAAGATCATTCATCTCGACCGACAGGATCGCGCAAGCTTCGAGATCGGCGCCCGAGAAGGGCTGAACGAGGGTATCACCGTTCCCTACGTTCGCCTCGGCGACCGTATGGGTTCATGCACGTTTGCCGGAACGTCCCAGCCCGAAAAATCGCACCGCTTCCTTGGCGCCGCGCAGATGATCGGAATCTTCGCGTTCCAGGCGGCGTTGAAACTGAAGTTCTCCGATCGGCCCCCAGTTGCGTCGATACCGAGGCTGCACCCACGTCCACGCGATTGCGTCGTGCTTGCTGGTCGCGGCTATTCGAACAAGCGGATCGCGCGGGCGCTTGCCCTCACTCCGCGCACCGTCGACGGCTACCTCACCGAAGCGCGTCGCGTCTTCGACGCCCACGATCGTACAGAGCTTGTCGTCTGCGCGGTGCTCGCTGGTGAAGTCGGCCTGCACGAGATCTCCCGCCGTCAACCCGAGTAATCGCTCGGTCTGTTTCGAGAGCGCCGCTGCTGCTTCCATCGTGCGTGACACCACGACCGGGAGCCCCCCTCATGATCCACGTCATCGACAATCACTTGGCGCCGGAAAACCGCACGCTGCTGCATTCCATGTTCGCCGACCGCAAGCGCCTGTTCGTCGACCTGTTCGGCTGGGAAGTGCCCGTCATCGACGGGCAGTACGAGATCGACCAGTTCGACAATGCCCATACCGTCTATCTGATCGCCGCCGACGACGACGGCAGCCATGCGGCCTCGATCCGGCTCTTCCCGAGCACGCAGCCGCATATGCTCGGCACCCTGTTCCCGCATCTCTGTCCGCTCGGCGTTCCGGTCGATGACGGAACTTGGGAGAGCACGCGGCTGTGCCTGCCGCAGCGCCATGGCGCCGAGCGCCGGCGAGAACTTCGCAACGCGCTCTTCGCCGCGATGGTCGACGTGGCGCTGGACCGCGGGATCGAACGCTATACCGGCGTGATTCCCGATCCGTTCCGCAAGGAGGTGCTGTCGATGGGCTGGCAGGCCGAGCCGCTGGGCCCGGCGGTCCGCATCCCCGGCGGCCCCATCGGTGCCTTTCTGATCCATGTCAGGCCCGACACGCCCGAACGACTCCGCTGGACAGGCGTCTACCCCGCCGCCGACGTCCGGGTGCGGGCATGAGCGCCGTGACGGAACGCCATGCCGGGACGCTCGCGCGCGACGGCTGGTGCATGTTTGGCCGCGCGGTCGATCCTGCGATCGTCACCGGCATCGAGGCCGACTTGGAAGGACGCTTCGCCGCGACCCCGCTGTGCGAGGGAGTCTTCTACGGCGCACGCACCAAGCGTTTCGGTTCGCTGCTGACCCGTTCGCCGGCGGTCGAACGCCTGGTCATGCACCCGCTGATCCTCGAGATCGTCGGGCAGATGCTGCTGCCGTGGTGCGAGCGGATCGCGCTCAACCTCACCCAGGCGATCGAGATCCATCCCGGAGCTTTGCCGCAGCTGCCACACCGCGATCAGGACATGTGGCAGGGACCGAAGGGCAGCCTCGAATATCTCGTGAACGTCATGTGGCCGCTGACCACCTTCACCGTCGACAACGGCGGCACGCGGCTCTGGACAGGCAGCCACTTCGACCAAGACGTCCCGGTGCTGCCAGAGCGTGACAGTCTTGTGCCGACGGTGCAGCCCGGCGACGCCCTGATCTTCCTCGGCTCGACCCTGCACGGCGGCGGTGGCAATGCCAGCCCGGCGCCGCGTCGCGGGATCGTCATCAGCTACTGCCTCGGCTGGCTGAAGCCCTTCGAGCTCCAGTGGCTCGTCTACCCGCCGCAGATCGCGCGACACTTCACGCCCGAGCTCGCGGCGCTGGTCGGCTACGCGCAGCACCGGCCGAACCTCGGCAACGTCGAAGGGCAATGCCCGTCGATCCTGCTCGGCGGCGCCGTGCCCGACCATTTGCCCGCCATCGACGCCCTGCGACCCGACCAAGCCGAGGCCGCCGACCTGTTCCTGCGATCGCAGATGGGCGAACTCGGCTGAGGCTCGTCATGTTCGCGCCGGACCCTGACGCCTTCGAGGCAATCCTGCAGCGCGGTCGCTCGGCGCTCGCCTGGGAAGTGCTGCGGCGCGATCCCGCCTATCGCGCCAATCAGGCGGTCGCTTCTGGTCTGCCGGCAGACGCCGCCTTCGTGTCACGCTGGGGGCTGCACTTTCGCTGAGGATCCGGCGCACAGCTGCGCCATCGTCCGGCCGATGTGGTCGGCGGCCGTCGACCCGCGCGTGCTCACGGCGCGCGCGGTCCCGGCATCCGGCGAAGGCTTGAACGGCCTGCTCGCGCTTTCGCCGGTGGCCCGCAGGATGTGGTCCTCGCAAACCGAGCATCTTCTGATAGATCGCGGCGACCTTCTCAGGGTCGACCTCGTCGATCACGTGGCAGTCGGGGGACCGTTCCGACTACATTTCGATCTGCCCGACAACGACTGGCTGGAGCAACGTATCACCGTCATCCGCAGCCTCCGCGGCCGACGGCATCACGGCGTTCACCTTCAACTTGCGCGTCGGCTGCTGTCATTGAACGCGGTCGATGGTCGCGACGCCGGGGCAAGCCTCAAGGACATCGCTGACCGTGTGCTCGGCTCCGGTGACTGGCCTGGCGACGGCGAGCATCGGAAATCCATGATCAGACGCATGATCGCCAGCGGCGACGAAATGCTCCTCGCCGGGCCGCGCGCCGTCCTGAACGATCGTGGCGACCGGCGCCGCCGAATGTCGAGTGGTCCTGCCGTCAGGACGTGATCAAGGCGCAGGGATCGATCTTCAGCGCAGTCGCGAGCTTGCCGAGCACCGTGACGCTGGCCGACACTCTTCCACGTTCGATCGATCCGACGTAACGCAGGCTCAGGCCGGTCAGCCCGGCGACATCCTCTTGCGTCAAGTCGCGTTCATGGCGAATCCGTCGCAGATTTTTCGCCAGAACTTGCTTCAGGTCCATCCCGATTGGATCATGGAACAGGAACGAAAGTGCTAGGAACGATAGTTCCCATTCGCTAAGGATGCCCCAGTCTGGAGGAGATTAGATGGGCGGCATCGCGCAGCGCGCGCCGAGTGGAAGGCAGGTCGTCGATTACGATCGTCGCAACCTGGCACTCTATGCTGCCCTTCTCGATGCTGACGACGCAGGCCGAAGCTGGCAGGAGGCGGCGTCTTCGCTGATGCAGCTGGAAGTTGCGTGCGCCGATGCCGAAGCATGTTGGCGCTCGCACATCGAACGCGCGCGCTGGATCATCAGCGACGGGATGGAGGCAGCGGTCGGCGCTTTTTCCGCGCGTCCCGCGCCTGACCGTCACTGAGGTACTTCCAATTCCGGTCCGCCGGCGGCAGCGTTGCGGCGCGAACGATGATCCGGACCGATTCGGGCGCTGAACGTACTTGTAAGTTCATGTGGGGCGCTTCGTGAACTGAAACCGTTCCCACCGAACACTGACATTTCTGACCTTATCTCCCTGTTATATCACAGATTCTGTCGGGGAATGACGCCGATTGCCCGCGAGTGCTTCTAGATATAGAGACGTTGGCTGTGGCAAAAAATTGCTCATGTCGAACTGACAGGAGCATCGTCGATGAAGAACATTCTGGATTTTCTCTCCCATTTCTCCGGCCTGCCGCCCGAGCAGTGGATCGGGCTCATCGCCCTGGCCGCGATCGCCCTCGCCGCGGGCTGCCTCTACGTCGTGCACAGCGTCGTGAAGGGGCAGTCGAAGTGAAGGTGAAGCGGCCTGTCTTCGTGAAGCTGCCCGTCCGCTGGATCGACGCGGGCGGTCTGAAGGCGTTCAAGTGGCAGCAGGGCGGCTCGGACGAGACGGCGGCGCTGATGCTGCTCGCCGTCCTCGCCCATCACATGGATCCCGAGGACGGGTCGGTGAAGCTGACCTACGACCAGCTCTGCCAGGCGGCCGACCTCAGTCGGGCGAAGGTCGCCGGTGGCCTTTCGATCCTCGAGGCCCGCGGCCTGATCGAGAAGGTCCCGGGCCAGCGCAGCGGCTATCGGCTGGCCGACTACAACGCGCTCGGCAACTGGGCGAAGCTGCCGGTGCGCGGCCTCTATGTCGGCGACCGCGTCCGCGCCTTCGCCGAGTTCAAGCTCCGCTCGCGCGTCGAGCTGGACGCGCTGAAGCTCTATTTCCTGTTCGCGGCACGCCGGAACAACACGATGAACATGGCGCCGATCAGCTACGAGAAGATCACCGAGCATTGCGGCGTCGCCAACGATCGCATCCGGCCGGCGCTCAACATCCTCGCCGTCAACGACCTGGTCCACACCGAGCGGTTCACCAGCACGCGCGCCGAGGGCGGCGTCGCCCACGCCTATCGGCTGACCCATCTCGACGGCAACCGGCACCTCGGCACGATCGGCCGCGACAGCGATTTCGATCTCGGCCTGCCGGTGGAGGACGCGGTCTATTGATCCCTTCGCGGGCAGCGGAGGCTCTGCCGCCGGCGTGACGCCGGCGGGTGTTGTTCAAGGGGGACGGGGATGAAGCTGGAGACCTTGCTGCGACGGCGCGAGCCGGACCTGGCGCTCGTGATCGGCAACGGCATCAACCGCCACGCCAACGCGGCCGCGACCAACAGCTGGGACGCGCTGCTGATCGGCATCGCCCGCGACTGCATCCCCGGCGTGAGCAGCGTCCCGCCGGGCACTGCGCTCACCGAATTCTACGATGTCGTCGAACTCAAGTCGGACGCCAAGACCGGCTCGCTGCAGGCCGAATTCTGCCGGTCGATGGCCGACTGGCGCCCGTTTCCCCATCACCGCGAGATCATGGGCTGGGCGCTGCGCCACCGCACGCCGGTGCTCACCACCAATTTCGACGAGGTGCTGAGCGAGGCCGGCGGCTGCACGTTCCAGTTCCCGCCCGATCCGAAGTTCACCGCCTTCTATCCCTGGGGCTGCCATTTCGCGCCTCGTCTCGTCGACGATCCCTGTGCCGATTTCGGCATCTGGCACATCAACGGCATGGCCCGGTACAGGACCAGCATCCGCCTCGGCCTCAGCCATTACATGCAGTCGGTCCGGCGCGCCGGCACGTGGATCCAGGGCAGCGGAGAGGAGAACCTGTTCCGCGCCAAGAACCGTCGCGACTGGCAGGGTGCGAGGACGTGGATGCACCTCGTCTTCAACAAGCCGCTGCTGTTCCTGGGGCTGGCGCTTGCCGAGAACGAGGTCTTCCTGCGCTGGCTCCTGATCGAGCGGGCGAAGTATTTCCGCCTGTTCCCCGATCGTCGTCACGATGCCTGGTATGTCTATGTGGATGATCCGCGTGACGAACGGCAGGCGGGCAAGCACTTCTTCCTCGAATCCGTCGGCATCCGCTGCATCGAGGCCGACAGCTATCGCGAGATCTACGAGAACCCGGGCTGGCTGCACGCCTGACGTCAGGAACGGTGCGCCTCGCGCAGGGCGCGACCGCGCTCTACTCGACCGCCGTCGGCGGTCTTCGCCGAGCCCCATGCCGGGTCTCGGCCATGCGGTGACGATCGCTGGCGTGGCCGATGACGCCGCGCCGTCGCGCGGCGGCGTTGTCTGTGCCTCTCCCGGTACGGCGGGTGCGGGCGGCGCTCCCGGCTAGGCCCGTCGCGGGCAAAGCCAACCCCTTCGGGGTGCTCCACTCCGTTCCGCCCTTCGGTGTCTTCGCCCGCTCGAAGCCGGGCCTCTTGGTCGCGTCTCGCCGCCCACCCCCGCCTTCCGGGGAGGCTTGCTGCTTTTGGGGTGGCGATGGAGGACAGCGATGCGCAAGACCACCAACCGCCGTGCCCGCCGACAGGATGCGGGCGAGGATCGTCGGACCGACACGCGCGCCAATCTCTATGACGAGGTGACGGCGCGGATCGTCTCCGAACTCGAAGCCGGGCGCTTCCCTTGGGTCCAGCCATGGGGCCGGACGGGCGGGACCGGCCCCGGCCTGCCGCGCAACGCGCTCACCGCCCGGTCCTATTCGGGGGTCAATGTCCTGATCCTGTGGGGCGCGGTCATCGAGCATGGCTGGCCCTCGC
>CAJYHD010000099.1 GCA_913773715.1 uncultured Sphingobium sp. | reverse complement strand
CGCATTTCGAGGAAGCGCTGGAAGAGACGCGGGCATCGGTCACGCCGGAAATGGAGCGCGAATATGAGCAGATCCAGGCGACGCTGAAGCAGAATGCGTTGCAGATCGATCCGATCGGCTTCGTGTCGCCGGGCATGCTGAGGGACCGCGAGCGTAACCGAGGTTAGTGGATCAGGCAGTGTAAGCAGGCGGGGGATTTGAACCGATCCCCCGCCTGCTCGTTTTCGTAAAACCGTAACGAAGCCGCTTGCCAGCGGGCGAGGATTTTGCGACGCCCGGCCTCAAGCGAAACAAGTGAGCATCTATGGCGTCCATTCCGTTGAAAGATAAAGACAAGAAGGCTGCCAAATCGGGCAAGGACGCTGGTTTCCTCTTGCAGTGGAACCTCTTCTTTCGTCAGTTCGTGAAGCATCCGGGCATGATCGGGTCGATCATCCCGTCGTCGTCCGCGCTGGTGAACCACATCCTCGATCAAGTCGATTGGGCCAATTGCCGCCTGTTCGTGGAATATGGGCCGGGGGTCGGCACCTTCACGCGGGCGATCCTGGAGCGGATGCACCCGGATGCGACCTTGCTCGCGATCGACCTCAATCTCGATTTCGTCGCCTTCCTCGAATCGCGCATCGACGATCCGCGCCTGAAGGTCGTGCATGGGTCCTGCGCGGACGTACGTCGTTTCATCAAGGAAGCGGGGGGGCGGCAAGCGGACTATATCCTGTCGGGTATTCCGTTCTCGACCTTGCCCAAGGGCGTGGGCGAGGTGATCTGCGCCGAGACGCACAACGCGTTGCGCCCCGATGGCGCGTTTCTCGTCTACCAATATTCGCGCTTCGTGCGGCGGCTGCTCGATCCGGTGTTCGGTGACGTGAGCGAGAGCCTGACCTGGCGCAACATCCCGCCTTGCCGCGTATTTCGCGCGGAAAAGCGGGTGGCGCTGGCGCAGGCGGCCTAATCTACTTGAGGCCGATCAGTGAAATCTGGCGACCATAGCTTGGCTCCTGCGCATGGCAGGAGCGACGATAGCTGAAGAAGCGTTCGGGCTGGCTACAGGTGTCCTCGTCCAGCATCTCGACCTTGGTCACGCCTCCACGGCCAAGACGCGCGGCGACGTAGGCGGCGATGTCGAACTGGAGGTGGCCGGGGCGTCCGGCGGAAAAGAAGCGCTCGTTGCTGCCATCTTCTGCGAGGAACGGGTCGGCGAACCCGTCGCTGACTTCGTAGGACGCGCGGCCGATGCAGGGTCCGATGGCGCAGGCGATATTTTCGATCGAAGCGCCGAACGCGACCATGGCCGCAATCGTGGCGTCGGTGACGCCATGGAGTGCGCCTTTCCATCCCGCATGCGCCGCGCCGACGACGCCTGCCTGCGCATCGGCGAAGAGGACGGGCACGCAGTCCGCTGTGAGAATGCCGAGCAGCAGGCCAGGCCGATCAGTGACGAGCGCGTCGGCAGCGGGGCGTTCGTCTTCCGCGATCGGGCCGGCGACGGTCATAACATCGGGCGAGTGGACCTGCCGCACGGTGACAAGCGATGCGCCGGGCAGCACCGCGTCGCGGGCAAGGTCGCGGTTGGCGAGGATCGCGTCGCGATCGTCATCGGAGCCGAGGCCGACGTTCAACCCGGCATAAAGGCCCTGCGACACGCCGCCGCGCCGCCCCAGAAAGCCGTGGGCGACGCCATCCAGATTGCGCGCCTTTAGAACCTCGATCAATCATCTTTCCTTTCCGCTGTTGCGGACAATCGTGTCACGGCCACGCAACATACTTGCGCGCAGCGGATTAGGCGATAGTCTCCTTCTCCCATAGGCAAGAGAGGCGCACTCCGCACGGAGCCGCCGGGCATAGGGATGTTTTTCATGATATTCGGGCGCATTAAGCCTTTGGACGCCATATTGGCGACGGCGGAGAAGAAATCTCTCGTCCGTACGCTGGGGCCGGTCCAGCTGACGCTGCTGGGCGTCGGCGCGATCATCGGCACCGGCATCTTCGTTCTGACTGCCGCCGCCGCGCAAAAGGCGGGGCCGGGCATGATGTGGAGCTTCATGATCGCAGGGGCGGTCTGTGCGCTCGCCGCGCTCTGCTATTCCGAAATCGCGTCGATGGTGCCGGTGTCGGGGTCGGCCTATACCTATACCTATGCCGTAGTGGGCGAACTGCTCGCCTGGATGGTCGGCTGGGCGCTGATCCTGGAATATGCGGTCGCGGCGTCCGCCGTGTCCGTGGGGTGGTCGGGCTATTTCATGGGGCTGCTGAAAAGCGTCACGGGGCTGGAGTTGCCGCAGGCGCTGTCGGCGGGACCGGTCTGGACGATGAACGGCCTGATCCCGCACGCCGACTTTACCCACGGCTTCATCAACATCCCCGCGATCGTCGTGGCGCTGGCCGTCACATCGCTGCTCGTGATCGGCACGACCGAAAGCGCGCGCGTGAACGCGGTGCTGGTCGCGATCAAGGTGACGGCGCTGACCGCCTTCATCATCCTGACGCTGCCCGTGCTCAAGACCGGCAATTTCTCGCCCTTCGCGCCCAATGGCTGGTTCGGTCCGGCGGGGACGAGCGGCATGGGCATCGTCGGCGCGGCGGCATCGATCTTCTTCGCCTATGTCGGCTTCGACGCGGTTTCGACCGCAGCGGAGGAAACCAAGAACCCGCAGCGCAACGTGCCGATCGGCTTGATCGGAAGCCTTGCGATCTGCACCATCTTCTACATGCTGGTCGCGGCTGGCGCGATCGGCGCGATGGGTGCGCAGCCGGTGCTGGGGCCTGACGGTTCAGTCGTCGCTCCGGGCAGTCAAGGCTTTGCCGCTGCCTGCGCCACGGCGGCGCATGCCGGTGACCTCGTCTGCTCCAACGAAGCGCTGGCCCATGTGCTGCGCGCGATCAACTGGAATGTGGTGGGCAATGCGCTCGGCCTTGCCGCCAACCTGGCGCTGCCGTCTGTCATCCTGATGATGATGTTCGGCCAGACCCGTATCTTTTTCGTGATGGCGCGTGACGGGCTGCTGCCGGAGAAGCTCGCCAGCATCCACCCCCGGTTCAAGACGCCGCATATCGTGACGATCGTCACGGGCGTATTCGTGGCGATCGGCGCGGCGCTGCTGCCGGTGGGTCAGCTGGCTGACATTTCCAATTCCGGCACGCTGTTCGCCTTCTTCATGGTCTCGGTCGCGGTGATGGTGCTGCGCGTGCGTGAACCGGGACGCAAGCGTCCGTTTCGCACGCCGCTGGTGTGGGTCGTCGCTCCAGTTGCGGCGCTGGGTTGCGTGTTCCTGTTCTTCAACCTGCCGGTCGATGCCCAGCTGGTGCTGCCAATCTGGGGTGGAGTCGGGCTGGTGCTCTACTTCCTCTATGGCTACCGCAAGAGCCATGTCGGGCAGGGCCATATCGACGAACTGCACGACAATGATCGCGGCGCGCCGGAAACGCCGGGCGTCCATTGAGGCGACACTGAACTGGACAGAGTCCGCAGAAAAGGAGGGGCGGGAAACCGCCCCTTTTTCAATGGAGCGCTTCGAACTCCGGATCACGCAACGCGTCATTATGGGGGCGGGTGAATAGCCTTCCCCGCTCCGCCCACATCACGATCAGGAAGGAGAGCGCGCCGAAGATGGCGAGGCCCATGGTCAGCGGCAGGGTGCTGCCGTTGAAGCTGTGGCCGATGACGCTGCCGAGCGCGCTTGACAGGACGGTGGTCAGGAACGCCTGGAAGGAGGAGGCGAGACCCGCCCCCTTGTGGAACGGCTCCATCGAAATGGCGCTGAAGTTGGAGCCGGTGAAGGCGAACGTCATCATCGTCATCGCTTGCAGCACCATGAAGGTGACGAGCGTTTCGTGGCCCGTAAGGATGACGGCCATGTGAATGAGCGCGATGGCGATGAATGCCAGCAGCGCGCTCTGGCTGAGGCGCCGCGCGCCGAAGCGCGAGACGAGGCGGCTGTTGATCAGGCTGCCGATCCCCATGCTGCCTGCGATGAAGGCAAAGCCCAGCGGGAAGATTTTTTGCGCGTCGAAGACATCGAAGAAGATCTGCTGCACCGAAAGGATGAAGCCGATGAGGCCGCCAAGGACGACGCCGCTCGCGATCATGTAGCCGATGGCGCTGCGGGTCTTCATCACGACGCCGACCGTATGGAAGAGGGTGCGTGGTGTGATTGCGATGCGATTTTCGGGCGCGAGCGTTTCGGGCAGTCGCATGATCATCCATAGCAGGATGACGCTCGCCTGAATCGCCAGCGACCAGAAGATCCAGCGCCATGGCGCGAGCCAGATGATGAACTGGCCATAGCTGGGCGCGATGACCGGGATCAGCATGAACACCGCGAAGATCAGCGACATGACGCGCGCCATCGCGTCGCCGCGGAACCTGTCGCGGATGATGCCGACGGTGATGACCCGGCTCGCGCCGGCGAAGAAGCCGGCGCAGGCGCGACCTATCAGTAGCATGGGAAAGCTCTGCGCAGCGGCGCAGGCGGCGGAGGAAATGATGAACGCCGCCATGGCCCAGCCGAGTACCGCCTTGCGTCCGTAGCGGTCGGACAAGATACCGAACAGCAGAGACCCGATGCCAAGGCCGAGGAAATAGGTGCTGATGATGAGCTGCCGGTCGTTGGGATGAGGAATGCGCAGATCATGGCCGATCGCGGGCAGCGCGGGCAGCATCGGATCGATCGAGAGCGCATTCATCGCCATCAGGCACGCGCACAGAAGCACGAACTCGCGAAAGCGAATGTCCCCGCCCGATTCGGGCGCGGCGGTCGGCAAATTGTGGGTCATGCGCGGGCTATGGGGGTAAATAAAAATGCTTACTACCCCTAATCGATCCGGCTTCGGGGTCGAAACGATCGGCCTGTTAACTCTTGTTTGTCACGGTTCCCTGCGGCTTTGCGACTTTGGTCTAACTTTCCTGTTAACCATTTTTTTAACGCTGCCCGGCCATTTGACGGATGTGGAGACAAGAGCAGGGTTCACGTCCTTCAACTCAGGATGACAGGGAAAACGGATCATGGCGAACAGCAGCAAGAGTGCAGAGTTTCTGATGGAAGCCCGTCTGGCGCGTGCCGCGCGGGGATCGACGGACGATTGTTTCGACCTGGGCGTCGCCTATAGCTGCGGCGCGGGCGAGTTTCCGATGGATCTGATCGAAGCGCATAAGTGGTTCAACATCGCGGCGCTAAACGGCAGCCAGCAGGGTCAGGCCATGCGCGCCGAGATCGCCGAAGAGATGACCGCGCGCGAAATCGCCGAGGCGCAGCGTCAGGCCCGCGCGTGGATCGCGTCGACACAGCAGCGCATCGCGGCTTAAAGCGCCTTAGCCGCCCTTCTTGAAGGGCGTGCGTTCCGACAGCCATTCCCGATCATGGCGGACGCCTTCGCGCTCGTCGGCGAGGAAGTTGGCGACGGCGCTGCGGAAGCTGGGGTTCGGGATATAATGGGCCGAAAAGGTCGGCTCCGGCGCGTAACCGCGTGCGAGCTTGTGACTGCCCTGCGCGCCCGCCTCCACCCGTGAGAGGCCGCGTGCGATAGCGACATCGATCGCCTGATAGTAGCAGAGTTCGAAATGGAGGTTCGGCACCTCCTCCGTGCAGCCCCAATAGCGGCCATAGAGCGTGTCTTCGCCGATCAGGTTGAGCGCGCCCGCGATCGCCTGTCCCTCGCGTAGCGCGAGCATCAGCAGCACCTTGTCCGCCATCCGTTCGCCCAGCAGCGAGAAGAAGCTGCGGGTGAGATATGGCCGCCCCCATTTGCGCGCGCCGGTATCCTGATAGAAATCCCAGAAAATGTCCCAATGCGCTTCGGTGAGATCGGTGCCGGTCAGATGCACGATCTCCAGCCCCTCGACCGCGCGGGCGCGTTCCTTGCGGATATTCTTGCGCTTCTCGCTCGAGAGGGCAGCGAGGAAATCGGCGAAGTCGCGATAGCCCCGGTTGGTCCAGTGGAACTGGCTGTCCTCGCGGATCAGCCATCCGGCAGCGTCGAACGCGGCGATCTGATCGGGATCGACGAAGGTCGCATGGGCGGAAGAGAGGCCGTTGCGCTCCACCAGCATCTCGATCCCGCCGATGAGCGCCGGGGCCAAGTCGGGGTCGCGCAGCAGCAGGCGCGGGCCGGGGACGGGGGAGAAAGGTGCGGCGATCTGGAGCTTGGGATAATAGCTGCCGCCCGCGCGCTCCCACGCGTCGGCCCAGCCATGATCGAACACATATTCGCCCTGGCTGTGGCTCTTGGCATAGAGCGGCGCGGCGGCGGCGAGACGACCGTCCGCGCCGTCGATCAGGATCGGAAGCGGCTGCCAGCCGGTGCCTTCGCCGACGCTGCCCGATTCTTCGAGTGCGGAGAGGAAATCCCAGCAGACGAACGGGTTGGCAGTTCCGGCGCAGGCGTCCCATTCCTCGCGCGGCAGGCCTGCGACGCCGGGCGCGATGCGGACGGTTACGTCAGTCATCGGCATGCTCGAAGATGATCTGGTCGGCACGAGTGGCGGCGCGCTGCCGATCGGCGTCGGAACGGACGGTCCATGTCAGCACAGGCAGCCCCTTTTTGCGCGCGCGGGTCGAAAAGGGCGATGGCAGGTCGCGAATGTCACAGGCGATAAAGTCGGGTCGGGCCAGCCGATATGCAAGGGCGCGTTCGACCGCGCCGCGCAGGGTCGGCTTACCCTGCTGGGTGACGACGAGGCCGCGCGGGACATGGGGTCGGTGGCGGGCGAACCAGGCGGGGACGCGCGGGTTGAAGGACATGACGGCCAGCGGCGCATCGGGCCAGAGCGCGAGGTCGCGGGCGATGGCTTGGCAGATCGGCGCGGCAGGGCCGTGGTTCAGCTTGACCTCGATCAGCAGCGGGACGGTTCCGCTAGTTCGGTCGAGTAGCGCGGAGAGTCGCGGGATCCTGCCGCCATCGGGCAGACGCAGTGCGTCGATCGCTGCGGCGGAGAGGTTGGCGAGCACCTCGTCGCGCCCCGTCATGCGCGCAAGGCTCGCGTCATGATGGACGAAGGCGATGCCGTCTGCGCTCAGCCGCACATCGCATTCGATGCCGAAGCCTGCGGCCATGGCGGCATCGAAAGCCGCCATGCCGTTTTCGCTGAGACCCGCCGCATGTAGCCCGCGATGGGCGTATGGGCGGTCGGTCAGCCAGTGCGTCAGATCAGGCTTCCGGGCGGACAAGGACGATGGCGTCGATTTCGACCACTGCGCCCAGCGGCAGGACGGGAACGCCCACTGCGCTGCGGGCGTGCTTGCCCGCTTCACCGAACACATCGGCCATGAGTTCCGACGCGCCGTTCGCGACCTTGGGCTGGTCGGTGAAGTGCGGGGCGCTGGCGATGAAAGCGCCAAGCTTGACGATGCGCTCGACTCGATCGAGCGATCCGAGGGCGGCCTTCATCTGGGCGATGAGGTTGAGGCCGCAGACTCGCGCGGCGGCTACGCCATAGTCGAGGTCGCGGTCTTCGCCGAGACGGCCTGTCATCAGGCCGTCGGGTGCGAGCGCGATCTGGCCGGATATGTGGAGCAGGCCGTTGGC
>CAJYHD010000098.1 GCA_913773715.1 uncultured Sphingobium sp. | reverse complement strand
GGAAGCTGAACGGCACATGCGCCGCCTGCGGAAAAAGTTCATGGAAGCGCGTCGAATAGTGGAAGACGAGGACGCATAGAGCGCCAATGCCGCGCAACGCGTCCAGTTCGCTCAGTCTTCTACTATGGCTCGGGCGCGAATCCATGCGCCTTTATAGCAGACGGCATTTGGCATAGCCGGAAGGAAGATGGTTAAGCGCGGACCTTAACCATCTTTCCTGCGTCGTGCATTTCCGGGGCTTTCGATGGTAAATGTCCCACCGAGGAACGATCAGGCGTCTGCACGTGCCCCGTCAAGGATCGCTGCGATCTGCGTCGTCACCGAGCCCATGTCCGCCATGCCGTCCACGCGGCTGACGATCCCACGCGCTTCGTAGATGGGCAGGATCGGCGCGGTCTTGGCGCGATATTCCGCCATGCGGGTGCGCACGGTTTCTTCGTTATCGTCGGGGCGGCGCTTGAACTCATGCCCATGGCACTTGTCGCACTCGCCCTCGATCTTGGGCTGCTTGAAGACGTCATGATAACCCGCGCCACAGGTCGCGCAGGTGAAGCGGCCAGTGATGCGCTCTACAAGCGCATCTTCATCGACGTCCAGTTCGATCACATGGTCCAGCGTCCGGCCACGCTGTGACAGGATGTCGTCGAGCGAATGCGCCTGTGCTTCCGTGCGCGGGTAGCCATCGAAGATGACGCCGGTTTCGGGCGCCAGACCATCGAGAGCCTCGCCGATGATGCCTGAAACGATCTCGTCGGAAACCAGCGCGCCGGAGTCCATCACCGCCTTGGCCTGAAGGCCGACGGGCGTCCCCGCCTTCACAGCCGCCCGCAGCATGTCGCCGGTCGATAGCTGAACCATCTCCCGGTCCTCAACCAGACGGCTGGCCTGCGTTCCCTTACCGGCACCCGGAGGGCCAAGCAGAATGATGTTCATGCGCGCATCTTCCCCTTTACGCTATGTCTCACGGCCCGCCCTTTAGCGCAACCGTCCCTTGAGCTTCGCCTTCTTGATCAGGTCACCATATTGGTGCGCCAAAAGATGGCTCTGGATTTGCGTGACGGTGTCCACAGTAACATTGACGACGATGAGCAGGCTGGTGCCACCCAGATAGAAAGGAATACCGGCCCGCGCGATCGCGAATTCCGGCACCAGGCAGATGAAGGCCAGATAGGCCGCGCCGATGACGGTGATGCGCGTCAGCACATAGTCGAGATAATTTTCCGTGTTCTTGCCCGGGCGGATGCCGGGGATGAAGCCACCATTGCGCTTCAGATTGTCCGCCGTCTCTTCCGGATTGAACACCACGGCAGTGTAGAAGAAACAGAAGAAGACGATGCCGAGGCCATAGAGCGCCATGTAGAGCGGCGTGCCGTGGGCAAGGTACTGGTTCAGCGTCAGCACGAAATCGCCCATCTTGCTTTCGCCCGCCACTGTCCGACCCGCGAACTGCGAGATGGTGAGCGGCATCAGCAGCAGCGAGGAGGCAAAGATCGGCGGGATCACGCCCGCAGTGTTGACCTTGAGCGGCAAATGGCTGCGATCCGCCTGCATCAGACCCTGACGCGTCTGCCGCTTGGGATACTGGATCAGCACGCGACGCTGGGCGCGCTCCATGTAGCAGATCAGCAGGACGAGGCCGACCAGCGCAACGATCACGACGAAGATCAGCAGGCCGGAAATCGAGCCTTCGCTGCCCGACTTGAGCAGGTTGCTGATCGTCACCGGCAGCTGTGCGACGATACCGGCCATGATGATGAGGCTGGTGCCGTTGCCGATGCCGCGCGAGGTGATCTGTTCACCCAGCCACATCAGGAACATGGTGCCGCCGATCAGCGAGACGACCGCAGTCAGTCGGAACAACAGGCCCGGCTCGATCACCGCCTGCATGCCCTGCTGCGCGCCGAAACCTTCCAGGCCGACCGCGATGAAATAGCCCTGCACGGCGGTCAGGCCGACCGTGCCGTAGCGTGTATATTGGTTGAGCTTCTTGCGCCCGCTTTCGCCTTCCTTCTTGATCGCAGCGAGTTGCGGCGAGAGGGAGGCGGCAAGCTGCACCACGATGGATGCGGTAATATAGGGCATCACGCCAAGCGCGATGAGGCTCATGCGCGAAAGCGAGCCACCCGAGAAGGTGTTGAAGATATCGAGGATGCCGCCATTGGTCTGGCTGTACAGCTGCGACAGCGCGGTCGGATCGACGCCCGGCAGCGGCACGAAACTCAAAAAACGGAAGACGATCAGCGCGCCGAGCGTGAACCAGAGGCGCTTCTTGAGGTCGGTCGCCTGGCCGAATTTGGCGAGGCTGAGATTGGTTGCGAGCTGGTCGGCTCTCGATGCCATGGTGGCTGCCCTTCAAATCACTCTTGCCCGGACATGCCGTCCGCGCCGGAATCGCTTTCCCCTTAGCGGGGGCATGGGGCGCTGTCGAACCGGGAATCGCCGCGCTTGCGACAAATGACGTCCCCCGATGCAGTTACCCGGATACACAAGGCCCCGCCCACCCATATCGGGCAGCGGGGCCGTGCTTGCAAGTCTTAGTCCGTAATCAGGCCGTCTTGGCGGCCTTCTTCGCGGCGAGGGTCTTGCCCTTCTTCGCGGCGGCCTTTTCAGCGGCGGGGACGACGGCGATCACTTCGACCTTGCCGCCAGCCTTCTCGACCGCTTCGACCGCACCCTTCGACGCACCAGCGACCAGCAGGTTGATCTTCGCGGTCAGCTCACCTTTGGCGAGCAGACGGACGCCATCCTTGCCACCACGGGCGAGCGCGGCAGCCTTCAGCGCGGCATGATCGATGGTTGCGTTCGCGTCCAGCTTGCCTGCGTCGATCGCCTTCTGCACCGCGCCGAGGTTCACGATCGCGTAATCCTTGGCGAAGATGTTGTTGAAGCCGCGCTTCGGGATCCGCATGTGGAGCGGCATCTGGCCACCCTCGAAGCCGTTGATGCTGACGCCCGAACGCGCCTTTGCACCCTTCTGGCCGCGACCGGCGGTCTTGCCCTTACCCGAGCCGATACCACGGCCGACGCGCATGCGGCCCTTGCGGGCACCGGCGTTGTCGTTGAGTTCGTTGAGCTTGAAAGTCATATTATGCACTCGCTTTCGCTATGTTCGCGCAGCCTCCGATGGAGGCAACTGTTCAGACTGGCGCGCTGTTAGCGCCGTCTTACAAAAAACGAAAGAGGGGTTGCCCCCTCTTCCGCTTCATATCGATGGATCGAAAGGCTTTAGCCTTCGACCACTTCCACCATGTGGGGGAGCTTCTTGATGGCACCGCGGACTTCCGCCGTGTCTTCCAGCTCAACCACGCGGTTCATCTTGCCAAGGCCCAGACCGATCAGAATCTTCTTTTGGTCGGCGGGACGACGGATCGGCGAACCGATCTGCTTGATCTTGATTGTCGCCATGTCAGTTACTCCGCAATCGCTTCGGCGTCAGCCTGCGCGACCTCTGCCGAGGCGCCACCGCGACGCAGAAGATCGGCGACCTTCTTGCCACGACGCTGCGCCACCGACTTCGGGCTGGTCTGTTCGCCCAGCGCCGAGAAGGTTGCACGGATCATGTTGTAGGGGTTCGACGTGCCGTTCGACTTGGTCACGACGTCCGCAACGCCGAGGCTTTCGAACACGGCGCGCATCGGACCCCCCGCGATGATGCCCGTACCGGCAGGCGCCGAACGCACCGTCACCTTGCCCGCACCGAAGTGGCCGAGGCCATCATGATGCAGCGTGCGGCCTTCCTTGAGCGGAACGCGAACCATCGCCTTCTTGGCCGAAGCGGTCGCCTTGCTGATGGCTTCAGGCACTTCGCGCGCCTTACCATGACCGAAGCCCGCACGACCCTTGCCGTCGCCGACGACGACCAATGCCGCGAAGCCGAAGCGCTTACCGCCCTTGACGGTCTTCGAGACGCGGTTGATGTGAACCAGCTTCTCGATCAGCTCTTCGCCCTGTTCCTCGTCACGGTTGCCACCGCGGCGATCGTCGCGACGGCCACGGCCGCCACGCTCGCCGCGATTGCGGTCACCGCCGCCACGGTTGCCACGGCCACGGCCGGGACCACGACCCTCGGTCGGTGCGGTGGTGTTGTCACCACCTTCGACAGCAGCGGGCGCACCCGCCTGCGACTGGATATCGTTTTCGTCAGCCATGATCAGAACTCCAGCCCGCCTTCACGGGCGGCATCGGCCAGCGCCTTGACGCGGCCATGGAACAGGAAGCCACCGCGATCGAACACGACCTTGGTGACGCCCGCCGCCGTAGCAGCGGCAGCGACGCGCTTGCCGACATCGGCAGCGGCTTGCGAGGTAGCGCCGGTGGTGCCACGCACATCCTTGTCCAGCGTCGACGCGGACGCCAGGGTCTTGCCCTGCGCATCGTCGATGATCTGGGCGTAGATGTGACGGCCCGAGCGATGGACGCTGAGGCGCGGCTTGGCGCCCGAGCGCGCCTTGAGCGCGGTGCGAACGCGGCGACGACGCCGCGCGAAGAGGGAAAGCTTTGCCATCTTACTTCTTCTTCCCTTCCTTGCGGAAGATGAATTCGCCAGCGTACTTGATACCCTTGCCCTTATAGGGTTCAGGCTTGCGCCAGCGGCGGATCTCGGCGGCGACCTGGCCGACCTGCTGCTTGTCGATGCCGCTGATTTCGACCGTGGTGTTATCCGGGGTCTTGATCTCGATGCCTTCCGGCACCGCGAAATCGACATCGTGGCTGTAACCGAGCTGAAGCTTCAGGGTCTTGCCCTGCGCGTTCGCACGGTAGCCGACGCCGGTGATCAGCAGCTTCTTCGAGTAACCTTCGGTCACGCCGGTGATCAGGTTGGCGATCAGGGTGCGCTGCATGCCCCAGAAAGCGCGAGCGCGCTTGCTGTCGTTGGCAGGCTTCACCGCGATCACGCCGTCTTCGACGCTGTAGGTCACTTCGTCGGCCAGCGGCATGGCGAGGGTGCCCTTGGGACCCTTCACCGACAGCTGACCGTCAGCGATGGATGCGGTCACGCCCGCAGGCACGGTGACCGGCTTTTTGCCAGTGCGGCTCATCAGAACACCTCCGCCAGCACTTCGCCGCCGACATTCTGCTCGCGCGCTTCAGCGTCGGACAGAACGCCGCGAGGCGTCGAGACGATCGTGATGCCAAGGCCGTTGCGTACGATCGGCAGTTCCTTCGAACCCGAATAGACGCGGCGGCCAGGCTTAGACACGCGGGCGACATGCTTGATCGCCGGCTGGCCTTCGAAATATTTCAGCTCGATGCGCAGGCCAGGGTGGCTGCCTAGCGCTTCCTCGGAATAGCCACGAATGTAGCCTTCGCGCTGGAGCACGTCGAGCACGCGAGCGCGCAGCTTGGAGGCCGGCGTCGTAACGCTGTCCTTCTTCGCCTGCTGCCCGTTGCGGATGCGGGTGAGCATATCACCCAGGGGATCGGTCAATGCCATCTCAAATGATCCTTACCAGCTCGACTTGGTGACGCCGGGGATCAGGCCCTTGTTGGCCAGATCACGCAGCTGCACGCGGCAGAGGCGGAATTTGCGGTAGTAAGCGCGGGGACGCCCCGTCAGTTCGCAGCGGTTCCGAATACGGGTCGGGTTGCCGTTGCGGGGGATCTCCGCCATCTTCAGACGCGCGATCAGACGATCGCTGTCGTCGGCCGCGGTATCATTCGCGATCGCCTTGAGCTTCGCATAGCGGCCGGCGTATTTCTTCACCAGCTTCTTGCGGCGCTCGTTCTTGTTGATCGAACTCAGTTTCGCCATGACTTAAGTTCTCTTCCTTAGCTTAAGCGTTGGGAGAGAAGCGGGACCGATCAGGCCGCCTGCTTCTCTTCAATCGGGAAGGGGAAGCCGAAGAGGCGCAGCAGTTCGCGCGCTTCATCGTCCGTCTTCGCCGAGGTGGTCACGATGATGTCCATGCCGCGCACCTTGTCGACGCGATCATAGCTGATTTCCGTGAAGATGATCTGCTCCTTGATACCGAAAGCATAGTTGCCACGGCCATCGAAGCTCTTGGGGTTCAGACCACGGAAGTCGCGCACGCGGGGGAGCGCGATGTTGATCAGACGGTCAAGGAACTCATACATGCGCTCGCGGCGCAGCGTGACCTTGGCACCGATCGGCATGCCTTCACGCAGCTTGAACTGCGCGATCGACTTGCGAGCCTTGGTGATGACCGGCTTCTGTCCGGCGATCAGTTCCATTTCCTCGGCGGCCGACGTGACCTTCTTCTTGTCCTGGGTCGCTTCGCCCACGCCCATGTTGAGCGTGATCTTCTCGATCCGGGGGACTTCCATGACGTTCTTGTAACCGAACTTCTCGGTCATCGCCTTGGCGATTTCGGCGTCATAGAGCGCCTTGGAGCGCGGGATGTACTTCTCGTCAGCCATTACAGCACCTCACCGGACTTGACGGCGACGCGAACCTTCTTGCCGTCGCGGTCCTCGAAACGGACGCGGGTCGGCTTGCCGTCGGCACCGGCCACGGCCACGTTCGAAATGTGGAGCGGCGCCGGCTTGCGGTCGATGCCACCCTGCGGGTTCGACTGGTCGGGCTTGCGGTGGCGCGCATGGACGTTGATGCCCTCGACGAGCACCTTGTCATCCTTCGGCATCACCTGAAGAACGGAGCCGGTACGGCCCTTGTCCTTGCCAGCCAGGACGACGACCTTGTCGCCCTTCTTGATCTTCGCAGC
>CAJYHD010000097.1 GCA_913773715.1 uncultured Sphingobium sp. | reverse complement strand
CGGAGGCGCAGGCCAAGATCCGCGCCTCCGCCAGCGACCGCGTGCCCGACAGGTCCAGCGTAACCAGCGACAGGCCATAGCCCATGACATGCCCATGCCCGTCGATCAGGCCGGGGATCAGCGTCTTGCCGCCTGCGTCCAGCTTGAAGGCAAGGCCCCTGGGCTGCGGCGGCAGCGGGTCGTTCTTCTTCCGGCGCTTCTTGGGTGCCTGATATTCCAGCTCCTGATAGCGGCCCTGGATCAGCTTTTCGACCTTGCCCTCATCATCGATCAGCATTGCGCCGAAGCGGACGAGCTTGCCGTTGGCGTCGACGGCGATGCCGTTGACATTGTCTATTACGCCAGCGGCATGCGACGCAGTGGGCAGAGCGACGGTTGCGGCCAGCGCCGCCAGCAACACCCACCTCATGCGCGGGTAATCCGGCGGACGAGCGCGCTCGTGTCCTGACGGTTGCCGCCCATAGCCTGAACATCGGCGTAGAACTGATCGACCAGCGCCGTCACCGGCAAGGTTGCGCCGTTGGTCCGTGCCTCTTCCAGCGCCAGCCCAAGATCCTTGCGCATCCAGTCGATTGCAAAGCCGAAATCGAACTGTTCCTGCGCCATCGTCTTCCAGCGATTTTCCATCTGCCAGCTTTGCGCTGCGCCGCCCGACACGGCTTCGAACACCTTGTCGAGATTGAGTTCGGCCGCCTGCGCAAAGCGAAGCGATTCCGCCAATCCCTGCAAAATGCCCGCAATGCAGATCTGGTTCACCATCTTGGTGGTCTGGCCCGCGCCCGCGCTGCCGACGTGGACGATGCGCGCGGCATAGGCCTGCATCACGATGCGCGCTGCGGCGACAGCAGGTTCGGAACCACCGCACATGATCGACAGTCGTCCATTTTCCGCGCCCGCCTGTCCGCCCGAAACCGGTGCATCGACACTGTGGATGCCTCGGCTTTCGCCCTCGACAGAGAGTTGCCGGGCGATGCGCGCCGATACCGTTGTGTGGTCGATAAACAGGCTGCCCTCCCGCATGGTGCGGAATGCCCCTTCGCGCCCAAGCGTGACCTGCGCCAGATCGTCGTCGTTGCCGACGCAGCTTATGACGATATCGGCCTCTTCCGCCGCCTTGGCCGGGGTGATCGCGACTTCGCCGCCATAGGCCTCCGCCCAGCTTTTCGCCTTGCCGATCGACCGGTTGTAGACGGTCAGTTCATGCCCGGCCTTCGCCAGATGGCCCGCCATCGGGCCGCCCATGACGCCCAGGCCGATAAACGCGATATGTGCCATATGCCTCGTAGGATTAGTGCGTGCGTGCCTGCCATAAGGTGAGTTTTCCGCAAGGGCCAGTTTCTTCCGTCGCAATTTTCCGCTAGGGGGCAGGGCCATGAACAGCCTGGCCAAGATCGAGAGCGCGTTGCCGCTGCCCGTCACCGTCGATGACATCCTCGCGGCCCGCACGCGCATTGCGGGCGCGATTGTCAAGACGCCGACGCTGATTAGCCAGACGCTGTCCAACATGCTGGGCTGCAACGTCTATCTGAAGTTCGAAAACCTTCAGTTCACCGCCGCGTACAAGGAGCGCGGGGCGCTCAATCGTCTGCTGCAACTCGATGATGCGGCGAAGGCTAAAGGCGTCATCGCCGCATCGGCTGGCAATCATGCGCAGGGCCTTGCCTATCATGGCAAGCGGCTCGGCGTGCCCGTTACCATCGTCATGCCGACGACGACGCCGATAGTGAAGGTGACGCAGACGCGGGGCCATGGCGCAACCGTCGTGCAGTTCGGCGAGAAGTTTGATGATGCCTATGCCCATGCCCGCGAACTGGAAGCGGAGCAGGGGCTGACCTTCATTCATCCGTTCGACGAAGCGGACATCATGGCGGGGCAGGGCACCGTTGCGCTCGAAATGCTGGAGGATGCACCCGAAATCGACACGCTGGTCGTGCCGATCGGCGGCGGCGGTCTGTTTTCCGGCATGGGCATCGCTGCCCGCGCGATGAAGCCGGACATCCGGCTGGTGGGCGTGCAGGCCGAACTTTATCCCTCCATGTACAGCCACGTGAAGGGTGAGGCGCTCGCATGCGATGGCGATACGCTGGCCGAGGGTATTGCTGTGAAGCAGCCGGGAACGCTCACCCGGAAATTCGTTGAGCGCTTGGCCGACGACGTGCTGCTTGTCTCCGAGCGGCGGTTGGAGGAGTCCGTCAGCCTGCTGCTCCAGATTGAAAAGACGGTGGTGGAAGGCGCAGGCGCTGCGGGTCTTGCCGCGTTGCTTACCTATCCCGAACAATTTGCTGGTCGCAATGTCGGGCTGGTGCTGACCGGCGGCAATATCGATACCCGGCTTCTCGCCAACGTTCTTCTGCGCGATCTGGCTCGCTCGGGGCGTCTCGCACGGCTACGGATCATCCTTCAGGATCGCCCCGGCGCGTTGTTCCATGTCGCCCGTATCTTCGATCAGGAAGCGGTCAACATCCTGGAACTCTCGCACCAGCGCATCTTTACGAATCTGCCCGCGAAGGGCCTCAGCCTCGACGTCGAATGTGAGACGCGTGACGGTCCGCATCTGGAGCGGCTGATCGCGGCGCTGCGCGAATCGGGCTATGAGGTCGCACCGATCGAAGTGGCGTGAGGCAAGGCAAATTTCTGTTAATCTTTCGTGGTAAATGCCCTTTTCATGGCGACCGACGCTCGGCATAGTCGTTCCATGAGAAACGCGACGCATCGCTGCGAATTGGAGACTGGAGCGTGACCGCACCCTTCCGCTTTCCCCGTTTCTTCGTCACCAATCCATCGCCCTGCCCCTATCTGGCGGGTAAGATGGAGCGGAAGGTCTTTACAGAACTGAACGGCGAGAATGCCGCGGAACTGAATGATGCGCTCGGTCGCATCGGTTTCCGTCGCAGCCAGAATGTCGCCTATCGTCCGAGCTGCGCGGATTGCTCGGCCTGTATCTCCGTGCGCGTCGTTGCGGGGGAATTCCGCCCCAATGCGACCCAGCGCAAGCTCATCCGCCGCAACGAGGACCTCGTAGTCACCGCCTGCAAGCCGTGGTCGACCGAGGAGCAGTTCGCGCTCCTTCAGCGCTATCTTCAGGCCCGTCATCCAGGCGGCGGCATGACCGAGATGGACGAGATGGACTTTGCCGACATGGTCGAGCAGACGCCGGTCGACAGTCAGGTGGTCGAATATCGCGAGCCTTCCGT
>CAJYHD010000096.1 GCA_913773715.1 uncultured Sphingobium sp. | reverse complement strand
CACGGGCGCCACGGTCGGCCGTAAACGCTACGTCTTCACCCAGATCGCCGGTCGCGCGAAGCCGGTCGCGCGCTTCCCTGTTCAGCTCCCAAACCTCGGCATTGGTATGGGTGAGGATGATGCGGCTTTGCTTGGGATCGGCACGGCGCTGGCAATCCCACCCTTCCACGAGGCTTTCACGCGCCACCTCGCGCGTATCGGCCGTATGGATCATGCCGTGCGCAGCATAGGCATCTAGCACCTCGGCCGTCCGCCCCGTGGCGAGTGCGCGGGTTGCTTGCCTTTGCCAGCCCTCGCGCTGCCGGCGGACTTCGGTGATCTCGGCCGCGCCGTGACGCTCGGTGATCGACCGGAATGCCGCGCCTGCCTCGATCGCCTGCAACTGCTCTGGGTCACCCACCAGCACGACCTTGGCACCGGCGTCGCGGGCGTGGGACAGCACCTGCTCCATCTGGCGGGTGCCGATCATGCCGGCCTCGTCCACTACCAGCACGTCCTTGGGGCCAAGCCAGTCGCGGCCCTGCGCCCAGCCATGTTCCAGGCTGGCGATAGTGCGGGAATGGATGCCCGATCCACTCTCCAGATTCTCGGCCGCGATCCCTGACAGCGCAGCGCCACGCACCTGATAGCCTTCACGCTCCCACGCCTCGCGCGCTACCCCCAGCATCGCCGATTTGCCGGTGCCGGCATAGCCGACGACAGACGCCAGCCCTCGCTCTTCGGTGATATGGTCGAAAGCGTCACGCTGCTCGCCGGATAGCGCAAGCCCTCGCCTTTCGGCCGCTTCTAGCGCACCATCCCGTTGGCGCACTGAAACACCATGATTGCTGCGCCGTGCCAGCTCGTCACCGGCCTTCTCCAACCGCGCCTCGGTCGCGATCATATCACGGGAAGTGAACCGCTCCTGGTCTCGACCGTCCCTGCCCAGAGGGACCAGCTCGGGACTGGCGCGCACCGCTGCCATTACCTGGTCAAACTGTTCCTTGCCATCTGAATGACGGAAGGCGAACGTGGCAAGATCACGAGTAGTGAACGTCGCCTGTTGCCGCGTTATGCCGTCAAGCGCGATACGTGGGTCGCCGGCGATCTTCTCGCCGTTCTCCCGCGCAATCCGGCGGTGATCGTCGGCGCGTTCGGCATCCTCGCCGCGATTGAGGCGGCGCATCCCTCCTGGCCCGATTTTATGCTGCGGTTCCAGCTCGATGCCCTGGTGGCGTGCCTTGCAGAACATGATGCGCGCCGCTGCGCGCGATCCGGTCTGGGCGCTCACGGCCATCGCGCTGGGGCCATTCCGTGCCGGTCGGTATCTGCTCGGCGTTGTGGTCCTGTTTTTCATTGTGGCGATCGTGCTGACGGCAGGGGCGTCGTTGCTTATCTACCTGCTTGGCATACCCAAACCATCGCTCCTGCATGATCTGATATTCGCGGGCGTCGGCATCGCGATCGTGCTGATCGTCCTGCGCGCCTTGTCAGCACCACTGATCCAGCACTTCGGATATGCCGACAACGATGACACTCATGGCTCCGCACGCTTTGCCACGCGCGATGAAACGCGGGCTCTCGATCGCGACGACGGCCTGCTGATCGGCCGCGACGCGAAAACCGGACGCATGATGCGCTATGCCGGCCCGGCCCATCTGCTGACCATAGCGCCAACGCGCAGCGGCAAGGGCGTCGGCACCATCATCCCCAACCTGCTCGAATATCCGTTCGGCGTGGTGTGTATCGACCCCAAGGGAGAGAACGCCCGCATCGCTGCACGCCAGCGCTTTCAGTTCGGGCCGGTCCATGTTCTCGATCCTTTCGGGATCACCGGCCTGGTTTCCGCCGGCTATAATCCTCTCGACCGGATAGACCCCGATGGCCTCGATCATGCCGACGACTGCATGACACTCGCTGATGCGCTGGTCCACGACGCACACAATGAGACGAGCGAGGCGCATTGGAACGAGGAAGCCAAGGCACTGATCGCCGGCTTGCTTCTCCATATCGTCCAGGTCGAGCCGCCGGAAACACGAACCCTCGCCACCTTGCGCGACCGGCTGACCCTAGACCCTGCCTCATTCGAGGCGCTTCTTACTGACATGCAAGCACAAGGCGGACTCGTCGCCCGCGCTGCCAATCGGCATCTGGGCAAATCCGATCGCGAAGCTGCCGGCGTTCTGTCGTCAGCCCAGCGCCACACTCATTTCCTCGATAGCCCGCGCATGACGGCAACGCTCGATCGATCCGACTTCTCCTTCGCAGACATCAAGACAACATCCACCACCGTCTTTCTCGTCTTGCCTCCCGACCGGCTCGACACCTATGCGCGCTGGTTGCGCCTGATGATCGCACAAGCGCTGACCGAGCTAGCCCGCGCCCCAGGCAAAGCGTCTTGGCCCGTCCTGTTCCTGCTTGATGAGTTCGCAGCCTTGGGCCATCTGGAACCGGTCGAGCGGGCCATGGGACTGATGGCTGGTTATGGCATTCAGCTCTGGCCGATCCTTCAGGACATCCACCAGCTTCGCGCCCTGTATGGGCAGCGCGCCGGCACGTTTCTCTCGAACGCCGGTGTTCTACAGGTCTTCGGCGTCAACGATCAGCAGAGTGCCCAGCTCGTCTCCGACTTGCTCGG
>CAJYHD010000095.1 GCA_913773715.1 uncultured Sphingobium sp. | reverse complement strand
ATATCGTCGGTGACGAGCAGCGCGCCCTTGGCATCCGCCGTTACATCGACCGGGCGTCCGCGCGCCTCGCCCTTGGGACCAAGGAAGCCGGTCAGCACGTCGACCGGCTTGGCCTTGCCAGCTTCGCCATCCTGAAAGCCGACATAAACGACCTTGTATCCGGCGGCGGGCTTGCGGTTCCAGCTGCCGTGCAGGCCGACGAACGCGCCGTCGGTGTAGGGCGCGCCCAACTGCACCTTATCCGCAAAGGTAAGGCCGAGCGGCGCGACATGGTTGCCCAGCGCATAGTCGGGGCGCTTGGTATATTCGCGGATTTCCGGGCGTTGCGGCTGGACGCGGCGATCCTCGTAGCCGCCCCAGTAATTCCAGGGCCAGCCATAAAACGCACCGAACTCGACCCGTGTCAGATAATCGGGGACAAGGTCGCCGCCCAGCATGTCGCGTTCGTTGACGACGACCCATAGCGCGCCGCTCTTCGGTTCGAAGGCGAGGCCGACCGGATTGCGTAAGCCGGACGCGAAGATGCGATATTTGCCCGTCTTGGGATCGACCTCCAGCACGGCGGCGCGGTTGGCCTCGCTCTCCAGGCCATTCTCGGCGATATTGCTGTTGGAACCGACGCCGACATAGAGCAGCCCCTGCGGACTGGCGGCGAGGCTGCGGGTCCAGTGCATGTTGGGCGCCTGCGCGGGCAGCTTCAGGATCATGCGACCCTTCTCCACGATCTTCGTCTCGCCTTCCTTGTAGGGGAAGGCCATCAGCGAATCGGTGTTGGCGATGTAGAGCGTGTCGCCGATCAGCGCCATGCCGTAGGGGGAGCGCAGCCCTGTCAGGAATTCGGTCTTCGTTTCCGCGCGCCCATCGCCATCGGCGTCGCGCAACAGCGTGATGCGGTTGGCGGATGGCACGCCAGCGCCTGCCTGGTTCATCAGATAGTTCATCACGCGCTGGACGATGCCATCCTTGGGGCGCGGCGGACTGTTGGTTTCCGCGACCAGAATGTCGCCATTGGGCAGCCGCAGCATCGATCGCGGGTGGGCAAGTCCCTCGGCAAAGCGGGCGACGGTCAACCCCTTGGCCGCGACAGGTTTTTCATTCGCGGCCCACTGTTTCACCTCGGCGATGTTCACCGTCGGGATCATCTCGCTGCGCGGGGCGGTGAAGGTCGGTTCACGGCCCGTATCCGCTCCCGGCGGCAATTGCGCGGTATCACCCTGCGCAAGATAGAGAAAAGCGCCGCCGCCCAGAACGAGGACGACGAGGGGGATCGCGATGAAATGCTTCTTCATGGGGTCAACATCTATGGCCAGCGCGTGCGCCCGGCAAGGCGGCAAAGCGATGAGACGCTTATTCTTTCTCGCGCTCGCGCCACCAGAGCAGCAGTGCGATCAGGATGCCGAGCGCCGTACCCGCGAGCAGTCCGATGCTGGGCTGGCCCAGCAGCCCGCCGCCGATCGTGCCGGTCAGAATCAGCAACGCGATGATCGCGCCCGCGCCGGTCGGTTCTGTTTTCTTGCTCGTCATGTCGAAGGCGCTTTGCCATGGACCGGCGAGCGATGCCAGCGGCTTTGCCCGCTGTCTCGCAAGCGAACGCTTCGTGCCGATTTGGGATCATGTGTCCCGTAACGGGATATGGTGAATGCAGCGTTCACCGCGTGGCATGGCGGGAACGCTGCATAGTCGAAAGCTGGCACGAGGCTTGTAATTGCACCCGAAACCGGCGAGAGCGTCGGCAAAAGTCGGGGACGCAATGCAACTGCCATATATTTCGAATCGCAAGAGTTTTGACGACGCAGCAGAATTGATGACGACGTTCGGAGAGCAGGCAGGCGACGAAGCGGCTGCACGCGCCGACAAATATCTGGACCTCGGCAACCATCTGCGCTTCTGCCACTGGCGTCAGATCGAGCGGCTGATCCTGCTCTTGAGCTACGACCACCCGCTCGGCACGGTTCACTAAGCCCTCGAGACGCAGGCCCGCTGTTTCCGGCAATCCGGCGAGGATGTTGAGGTTCTGCACGGCCGCGCCCGCCGCACCCTTACCAAGATTGTCGAGCGCAGCGACGAGGCGGACCTGGCCCGCCTCTTCATTGCCGAACACGAACAGCGCCAGCCTGTCGGTCGCGCCCACATGTTCCAGCGCGACGCCGGTCATTGCGGCGCTTTCGTCGAGCGACGCAACGCTGACGATCGGCGACCCGGCATAGGCATCCGCCAGCGCCGCGTGGATCGTCTTGACCGAAGGACTGCGAGGCAGCGCGGACAGACGCAGCGGCACCTCCACGATCATGCCGCGATAGGCGTTCGCTACGGCGGGCGCGAACAGCGGCGCGCGTGAGAGGCCGGAATAGCGGGTCATTTCCGGCACATGCTTATGCGCCAGGGACAGGCCATAGGGACGGAAGGCGGACGGCGCGCCGCCTTCGCCTTCATAGTCTGCAATCATTGATTTGCCGCCGCCCGAATAGCCGGACGCGCCGGACACGGTCACCGGGAAGTCGGCAGGCAGCAGCCCAGCCAGCGTCAGTGGACGGATCAGCGCCAGAAAGCCGGTCGGCCAGCAGCCGGGATTTGCGACGAAGCGACTGTTCGCCAACGCCTCGCGATGGCCCGGCTCCAGTTCGGGAAAGCCATAGGTCCACCCATTCGCGACGCGGTGCGCGGTCGACGCGTCGACGACGCGAGTCCTGCCATTGTCGATCAGCGACACGGCTTCGCGCGCGGCATCGTCTGGCAGGCAAAGGATGACGATATCAGCGGTATTCAGCGCATCGCGGCGTGCGGCCGGATCGCGACGATCCTTCTCCGCCACCGTAATGAGCGAGAGTTCCGGCCGTCCGGCCAGCCGGTCCGCAATCTCTATGCCCGTCGTGCCATGGC
>CAJYHD010000094.1 GCA_913773715.1 uncultured Sphingobium sp. | reverse complement strand
GGCTTCGGTACGATGCCCACGCTTGCAGGTCGCGACCTTGCCGGTCATGAAATCGGGCGCGGCACGCGGGGTGGACAGCGTGTCTCCATGGTCGAGGATCCATTTCCAGCGGCCTTTCTTGTCCCGCCGCCAGATCGTGGTGAAATAGCCGACTGATCCGTCCGGTCGCGTCCAGTTGCCGGTGCTGGCGGCGAGATTGCCATCGCAGGCGACATAGACGGTCGAAGGCGCCCAGCTTACCGGCGCAGGGGGATCGGCGCGCCCCTTGAGCCAGTCGCGCGCGACGACCTTCTGCGGCATGAACATCACGGCGTCATCGGCAGCGGTCTCGCGGAAGGCGGTCCACTGACCCTTCTCCTTCGCCAAGCGGTTGAACGCAATCTCGGCGGCAATGACGGAACTGGGATCAGGCTGGAACCGCATCGGCGGCTTCGCGGCGACCAGCGCCGTCGCCGCCACAACAAGCAGGGCCAGCCGCGCCTTCACAGCTCCTCCGGCTTGGGCAATCCCGCCCGCGCATGCGCCGCGACCAGCGTGTTGCGCAGCAGCACGGCGATCGTCATCGGGCCGACGCCGCCCGGCACCGGCGTGATGGCGCGGACATGGGCGAGCGCTTCGACGGTCGCGACGTCGCCGACGATCCGGCTCTTGCCGTCTTCGGTATCGGCGACGCGGTTGATGCCGACGTCGATCACCGTCGCGCCGGGCTTGATCCATTCGCCCTTGACCATCTCGGCCCGGCCCACGGCCGCGACGACGATGTCGGCGCGATGGACGACGCTGGCGAGGTCGCGGGTGCGGCTGTGCGCGATGGTGACCGTGCAGCTTTCGCCCAGCAGCAGCTGCGCCATAGGCTTGCCGACGATGTTGGAGCGGCCGATGACCACGACTTCGAGGCCGGAAAGATCGCCCAGCTCATCCTTCAGCAACATCAGGCAGCCGAGCGGCGTGCAGGGGACCAGCGCCTCCTGCCCGGTCGCCAACTTGCCCGAATTGATGACGTGAAAGCCATCGACATCCTTCGCCGGATCGATCGCGGCGATGACGGCGGCTTCGTCGATATGCCTGGGCAATGGCAACTGGACGAGGATGCCGTCGACCCGATCGTCATGGTTGAGCTCTTCGATGAGGTCGAGCAGATCGTCCTCGCCGATCGTCTCGGGCCGCTTGAACTCGAAACTTTCCATACCGACGGCCACCGTCATCTTGCCCTTGGACCGGACATAGACGCTGCTCGCCGGATCTTCGCCCACTAGCACGACGGCGAGGCCGGGTTTGCGACCCGCCTGTTCGACGAAGCCGGTGACGCCCTCGGCCACCCGCTCCCGCAACGTGGCGGCGAACGCCTTGCCGTCGATGATCTTGCCGATGGTCATGATGCTTCAACCCGTTTGTTGTGATGGCCCGACCGCAGCGTCACACCAGCCCGAAGAGCGGGGGCAGGATCGCTTGGCGGATGATGAGAATGGCGAGCAGCACGACCATGGGCGACAGGTCGAGCGCACCGAGATCGGGCAGAACGCGCCGGATGGGATTGTAGATCGGCGCGGTCATGCGATCGAGCGCGATCAGGACGGTGCGGACGAAATCGTTGCCTGTGTTGACCACGTTGAACGCGATCAGCCAGCTCATGACCGCCTGGATGATGATGATCCACCACAGCACGTCGAGAAGGATGACGATGATCTGATAAAGCGCGTAGCCCATGGGGTCTCCGTAAATGCCTGGGCGCTGCTCTACCGCAAGCGGGCGGCCCGCCACAAGCCGGACGCGTGTTATTCCACCAACGCGCGTACCGTGTCGGCAGACTTATTTGTGGACGAGCGTACCCGCACCCTTGTCGGTAAAGATTTCGAGCAGCATCGCGTGCGGCACCCGGCCGTCGAGGATGACGGCGGCGTCCACCCCGCCCTCGACTGCGCGAACACAGGTTTCGAGCTTGGGGATCATGCCGCCGCTGATCGTGCCGTCATTCTCCAGTTCATGGATCGCGGCGGGATTGAGGTCTGTCAGCAACTGCCCCTGCTTGTCGAGTACGCCCGCGACATCGGTCAGCAGGAAGAAGCGCGACGCGCCCAGTTCCGCCGCGATTGCTCCCGCCATCGTGTCGGCATTGACGTTGTAGGTGTGGCCGTCCGTGCCGATGCCGACCGGGGCCACCACGGGAATGATGCCATCGCGCGCCAGCGTGTCGAGGATGCGTCGATCAACCTTCACCGGGTCACCGACGAAGCCGAGATCGACGTTGCGCTCGATGCCCGAATTGGGATCGGCCTCGCGCTTGCCCAATACTTTTTCGCACAGGACCAGACCACCATCCTTGCCGCAAATGCCGACGGCCCGGCCACCCGCACCCGCGATCCAACCGACGATTTCCTTGTTGATCGACCCCGCCAGCACCATCTCGGCGATCTGCGCGGTTTCGCGGTCGGTGACGCGCAGTCCGCCGATGAAGGTCGATTCGACGCCCAGCTTCTTGAGCATCGCACCTATCTGGGGGCCGCCGCCATGGACGACGACCACATTGATGCCGACCGCCTTCATTAGCACGACATCCTC
Source organism: uncultured Sphingobium sp. (assembly GCA_913773715.1). The sequence continues at coordinate 3,063 of CAJYHD010000094.1, read as the reverse complement.
GGCGAAATCGCGTGCGGCTTCCGGGTCGCCCATCGCGTGGCCGCCATATTTCACGACGAAGGTCTTGCCCGCATAGCGCTGCATATAGGGCAGCGCTTCGACCAGGGTTTCGGCCTTCGCCAGCAGGGCGGGATCGGGAGCGTGCTTGCTGTTCATGCGCGCGCGATAGGCGCAATGACGCAATGCCGCAAGATCAGCGATCGAGCCTGCGACCGAGCGCGACCAGCAGATAGATGACCGGCGGGACGAGGATCGCGGACAGCATGACCTTCGCCATCATCTGCCCCAGCAGCAACTCGCCGATCGGGAAAATGCCGTAGAAGGCGATACTGACGAACAGCAGCGTATCGACGATCTGCGAGAGCATGGAGGCGACCGCGGCGCGCAGCCAGAGCAGGCGCGCACCCTCTCGCCCTTTGAGCGCTGCGAACAGCGTGACGTTGAGCGTCTGCGAAATACCGTAGGCGACGATGCCGCCCGCCCAGATGCGCGGCGTACCGCCCATCATCAACGCAAACGCCTGCGCTCTGGCCGGGTCCATGTCGCCAGCAGCGGGCGCGGCCAGTACGACGATCGACAGCAGGATCGAGGCGATGAGCGGCAGGAAACCGATCTGGACCAGCCGCGTAGCGATCTGTCGGCCATGAAGTTCGGCCACCGCACTCGAAATTGTCACCAGCAGCAGGAAGGCGAAGATGCCCGCCTCCACCGCCAGCGGTCCGAGGCCGAACCACGGCCCGATGCCCGACAGCGGCCCGAGCGACACCTGCTTGTTCCCCAGCACCCCGGCGATGCAGACCATGCCGCCGTAGAAGATGGAGAAGAAGAAGAGCGAGCGGCTGATCGGAGGACGGGCGGCGGTGGTCATCGCGGGCATCTACAGGGATTTGGATCGGGGGGAAAGATGGAAGCGGCTGTCAGAGATCGAGCATAAGAGCGCCACCGACGGGGACGCCAGCCCACTGGACCGCAAGCATGCCCAACTGCTCGCGGATTGCCGCTATATCATCCGCTGAGACGGGCATGGCAGTATGGCCGCGCGCGTCGCAGGCATGCTCATATGTGGTGAGGAAGTCGGCGACAGGAACCCTCCCGCCCCACATCTCCGCCTGAAATGTCTCGACCAGACGCTCCACCGATTCTTCGCTGTCGCCAGCGCCATCCATCGTAAAGTCAGCGTCCTGCCCGTCCGCCACCATGGTCCAGAAACCGCGATGAGCGATGACGCTCTCGACGGCATAATGGACCATGTCATGCGGGATGATCCCCTGTTTGGGACAGGCGATGGACCGGGGCGGCACGTCGTCGCGTTCGATCAGCAGATCGTCATGCTTTCCCGCACCCTTGGTGAAGACGAGCCGCAAAGCCTTACGCCTCCACCGGGATCAGCCGATATTTGACGTCCATCGCGTTGGCGAGGTTGCGCAGGCGGCGTTCCACCACTTCGCCGCCGAGCGCGGCATCCTGCGGGTCGAGGCGCAGTTCGATGACGCCGTCGACCCAGGCGAGATGCGAATGCGTCAGCGGCCGCTCGACGCCGCCCGACAGACGCTGCGCCAGACGGATGGCAAGCCCCCAGAGGCAGGCGCGGCCGAGCGCCTGCGGGCTGGCGAGGCGTGCGAGTGCGGGCGTCGCCGACGATCCGCCGCCGAAATGGCTGTGCAGCGCCTGCGCCAGCATCGCGCGTTCCTCCGCCGTGATGCCGACCCAGTTGCTGTGCAGCGCGATCTCCACCCCGCGCTCGGCGCGGAAGTCAGGGTTCGCGCGCCAGCCGACGTCGGCAAGCAGGCAGGCGGCGCGGCGAATGCGGCGCGCGGCGGGCGTGTCATCCTTGAACAACGGTGCGATCCATTTGTCGATGCGGTCGCCATGGCCACGACAACGCGCCTGCGCCTCCCCCTCCGCCTCGGCGGCGACCAGCAGCGGGTCCTGCGCCCGCAGATCATCTGGTAGCGCTTCGTAGAGCAGCCCTTCGCGCAGACCATAGGCCGAAACCACGAGGTTGCTGGATTTGAGATGCCGTACCACCACCGAGAGGAGCGCAGCGGCGTCGACCAGCGTCGGCACGCGCGTGGCGCTCATGCCGGGAATTTCCTTTAGCCGGGCGCGATCGACATGGCTGACCATGCGGGTCAGGCGCGCCGCGCGTGGGGCCGGCATCGCATATTGATGGACGACGGGCAGCTCGAAATGCGTCAGTTGCATATCGATGCGGGCGAGCGCGCGCCACGATCCGCCGACCATGTAGAAGGGGAGGCCCGGTTCGACCTGCCAACCCGCGCGGCTCAGCATCTTGCGCACCAGCCGTTCCAGCACTGCCGACCCCTTGGCGCGGATCTGTGGCAGGCGCAGGACGCCCAAGGGCAACGAGATCGTCTCATGCACATCGCCGTCGCGGACGCGGGCGAGTTCGAGACTGCCGCCGCCGAGGTCGCCGACGATGCCGTTCGCACCGGGGATGCCGGACAGCACACCCATCGCCGCGCCGACCGCCTCTTGCGCGCCGGAGAGCAGTTCGACGGTCACGCCCATCTCCGCGGAACGGGCGATGAAGTCCGGCCCGTTGCTGGCGTCGCGCACGGCGGCGGTGGCAACGCAGCGGATATGCGCGACCTTCATTTCGCGGCAAAGGTGGGCGAAGCGGGCGACGGCAGACAGGCCGCGCTCCATCGCTTCGGGTTCGATCGCGCCGGTCTTGGCCAGCGATGCGCCGAGGCCCGCCATCACCTTCTCATTGAAGAGGATGAACGGGATACGCGGCGGCCCGTCATAGACGACGAGGCGCACGCTGTTGGAGCCGATGTCGATAATCGCGGTGCGGACGTGCGGCGCGACCCCCACCATGCTTTCGGCGGCGGCGCGCACCCGGCTGAGCATCGAGTTCATGGAAGCGCCCTACGCCTTTCCGCGCAGACGGAGCGTCGGCACCGACTCATTATCGAACGCGGCGCCCCGCCCTGATAGCGAAGGATTGGTCATGAAATAGCGGTGGAGATTGAACGGCTTCTCGCCCGGTTCGACGCGCATGTAATGGCCATCGCTATCGAGCAGCCAGCTTTGTTC
>CAJYHD010000093.1 GCA_913773715.1 uncultured Sphingobium sp. | reverse complement strand
AATCCTCGACGATCGCGGGGATCTCGTCCGTCTCGAGCGCGCGCGGAGTGACGTGGTCCTTCATCCCGTCCTTGGTGAACGCCTGCCCTACCGGCTTGATAGCCGAAGGAGCCACAGGCAGTTCGCCGCCCTGCAAGTCGGGATGCGAGATGCGGCCGGTATGCCAGAGCTGGAGGAAGATCAGGCCGCCGCGATCGTGCACGGCCTGAACGATCGGCCGCCATGCCTCGACCTGCCGGTCGTTCCAGATACCCGGCGTCAGCGCGTAGCCGATCGCCTGCGGCGAGATGTTCGTCGCCTCACTGATGATGAGCCCAGCCCCGGCGCGCTGCCCGTAATAGTCGGCGGCGAAGGCGGGAGGAATGCCGTCGTCGTCGGATCGGCTGCGGGTGAGCGGCGCCATGACGATACGGTTGCGCAGCGAAAGGTCGCCGATCTTAACGGGCTGCAATACAGGGGACGACGAGTGGTCGGGCATGTCTGGTATGTCCATCTGACGTAAAAGAGTCGCCGGCTAAACGGTTGGGAAGTCGCATCGGTCCGGCGTTCGCCCGTGATCGCGATCAGTGAGTGGTAAAAAATTCCGGCGAACTGCGCAGCGGCAGCGCAACGCCGTCGAAGTGACCGAACGCCGCGCACCACCAGCGCAGATTACCAGAAGGCGGCATCGTACCGGGGTAGAAGGAGCAACGACGTGTCACTTCACACTCTACGATGCAGTGGTCCATTCCAATTTTTAGGTCTTGAGCGCGTTGAACCGAAAGATGGAGACGGCCAAGACTTACTGCGATGAACGCGACCTCCCGCAGGAGGCGCTGATCGACGCACGTCTCGGACCGGATATGTTGCCGCTCGGCTATCGGTAGAGTCCTGCGTCGTACAATTTTATCGGCGGTATTGAGGGCGCACGAGTGGGCAACTTTGCGCCCGACCTCGCCTCAGGCATTCAGGGTGGCGAAACGCAGCAGCAATCTCTCGCCTCGATGCAACGCCGCGGCATCCTCTTCTCGACGTTCGAACCAGATTAGGCCGTGGCGAAGGCGTATGGCGTGCGAATGGTGCCTCGCTAGCATGCGACACTTGATACGGTCGCGCTCAGCCAAGCGCTCGAACTCGTCAAGGATGGGACAGTTCGGTTGGAGATCGCCCGCCGCTTCCATCCGGATGAGGTAGAGGCGGCGCACCGCTTCGCCCGCACCGATCACCCTCGCGGCAGGCTCATCCTCACCGTTTGATCCACCGCGATCACACCTTGGCAGCGAGCTTCGCGCCCGCTGCCGTCGCGATGCCGAAGGCAACATGGTTGGCGGCGTGCATGCCGATGGTGCCGGCGTCCGCCTGCCACTCAGGCTTCTTCACGCCTAGCAGCGGCCCCGTGATCCAGTGCATAACAGTGCAGAAGGCGAGTCCGAAGGCCACGCCGGACGGGATGACCCTGCGTCCTCATCCACCGTCGCCGCGAACACCGCGCCTGCTGCCGCGGACAGTAGCAAATGGCCGGCCTGGATGATCGCCTGCTCGGCTGCATCGGGCAGGCAATCCCCCCGCGGCGCAGGGTGGGCTCCGAGCCGGTGTGCGCTCGTGCGCTCAAGATCGGCAAGTTCAAGACGGCTTGCCGCTCTTTCGCTCGCCTGCGATCATCAGCGCGGTGATCCTAAGTCCGGCGACGAGCCCGCCCGCGATCGCGCCGGCCATGCGCATTCCGTTCATCTCGCTCTCTTTCTCTCTCACCATCAGGCCACGCCGTGCGCGCTGTCGCCGCCGGTCACCGAGTAGGTGCCGCCGCTCGCCATTCGCGCCGCGTCGGAGGCGAGGAAGACGACCATCGGCGCGATGTCCGCTGGGTCGATCCACGGCACGCCAAGCGGTGTCTTGGCGATAATCGCCTGCCTAGCCAGTTGCTCATCCTTCGCCTCGTCCCCCGTCGGCTGCTTGCCGCCATCCTCTACTGCCTGAGCGTATCGGTCCTCGTGCCGGGTCAGCGCGGTGTCGATCAGCCCGGGGATCAACGCGTTGACGGTGATGCCATACTCGCCGGACTCCAGCGCGGCAGACTTCATAAGCCCGATGATCCCCCATTTCGACGCCGAATAGGCCGCGCCATGCTTGGTGCCGTGCTGCCCCTGCGTCGAACTGGTGACGATAACGCGGCCGTGGCCCGTCGCCTTAGCACGGTCGCGAATCGACGGAGCGAAAGCGCGCACGACATTCATCGTGCCTGTCAGGTTTACATCGATCTGGTCGTGCCAATCCTGGTCCTCCATCTCTAGGATTGGCTTGAATGCCTGAATGCCGGCGTTGGCGAACAGAATGTCGATCGCCCCGAAGGTCTTGACGACCTTGCTAGCGGCCTCGCGGAGCGCCGGCAGATCGCGCTGATCGAGCGTGATCGCCAGCCAGCGCCGCCCCGTCGCTTCGACCAGCCGGCCGGTCGCGCAGAGCTCCTCGGGCGTAGCGACTGCTAAGTCAAGAATGGGGCTGATCGGCCCCGCGATGTCGATCCCGACAACGTCGGCACCAGCCTTCGCGAGCGCTTCGGCTGCGGCCCGGCCGATCCCTCTCGCCGCGCCCGTCACCACGGCTACCTTGCCTGACAGATCAGCCATTCGCCGGCTCCTTGTTCTTGGATGCGATAACAACGCGATCGCGGTTTTTAGGGATGGCCTTGAACGTGTCGGCCGGCACGCCGAAGATCGCGCCAAGTACGTCGGGCGGGATCGCTGATAGCGATTCCACCAGGCCGATGTCGTCGTCGGGCTTGGCTACGCTGGTGTTGAATACGATGAGGACGCCGAGGTCATCTGTTTCGCTGGCGTTCTCGAAATAGTGGAAGTGACCCTGCGGCGCGAAGACAAGATCGCCCGCCTTGCCCTCGAACGCGTCGCCGGTGCCGCCCGGCCCGACCAGGCTCCAGCGAACCTTACCCGAGACGACGAAATTCATGTCCAAGGCGGACGGGTGCCAGTGCGGCTCGCGCACGCCACCGGGCGCGAGCCGCGCGAGATATACCGACCCCTGCTACCGATTCAGCACCGACCAGTTGTCCGCCACAGCACCGCGCAGGTCGCCACCGTCGAAGCGGCTCGGCGCGGCACCGGCGAGATGGATCAGGTGCTGGTGCGTCGGATCGGCTCCGCCGCCGTCGGTCATCGCGAAGCTCGGCTTGCCGCCGGGTTTGCTGGCGGCATGATGCACCGAGGCGTCGTCGGCCGCCTGCGTGTCGAGATCATCCATGCGGCAGGCCCTCCTCGCGGCCGGGCACCGACACGTCGTAGGCGTTCAGCAGCAGAGACACGAGGCAGTAGCCGCCGACGAGGTAGATCAGCTCCGCCGTTTGCTCTTCTCCGAACGCGCGCACGGCACGGTCATAGGTCGACGCCGGCAGCTGGCGCCCGCCCGCGAGGGTGACGGCCACGTCATAGGCGGCCTGCTCCTCTTCCGAGAGATCGGCGGGGCGTTGTCCGGCAGCGATCGTCGCCACCTTCTCCGCAGACAGGACGGCCGCTTCGCCGACCCGTTCATGGGCATAGAGTTCGTATCGCGAGTCGAACGCCGCGCCCGTGGCGAGGATCGCGACCTCGTGGGCGGGCTTCGGCAGCCGTGCATTATCGATCAGCGCCTTGGTGTAGGTCCAGGCGGCACGGCCGAAGTCGGGAAAGCGCAGCATCGGAGCGAACGGGCCGACCAGCGCGCCGTCGGCGCGCTTCGACACGAAGCCCTTGAGGTGCTCGGCTACGTAGCCGCTCATCTCGTCATGCATGGCGCGCAGATCGGAAGGCATCTCGGCCGGCGGGAATGGAGGCGCGCGCATCGTCAGCGCCGCTCGCCGCGAACGGCCATGAAGGCGACCGGCAGCGGCTGTCCATTCGCGACCTTGCCGGACCACGACGCCGCGTTGGCGAGCGTCGAGGCGATCGCGTGCTCCTCGTCGAAGCTGTCGACCGGCAACACGAATTCCTGCCCGCTCGACGATCCCTTCGCTGGGTCGAAGCGACGGATGGTGACGTTGAATTTCTTCAGTTCGGCCGAGGTCCGGACGGGCATCTGCGCGGAAGCCGGGATCGCGGCGGTCATGCCGGCAACTGCGAGCGCGAGGGTGAGCAGGTGCCGCATTGATTCTCTCCGATGATCGCTTTCAAATCGTCTCTCCTGGGGATCGTTCCGTCGGCTCCAGCACGCCGGACCCCGGCTCGCTGGCGCGCGGCGGAATAGGGTTCGACCGTCGCTTCTCGCCCTATGTTCATCTAGCACCTTCCGAGCACTCGTCCGGTTCGAAGACCGGTTTCGCAGGTGGAACGATGTAGCTCAGCGTCACGATCCCGGCGGCGATCAGTCCGGCGCGCCAGTTCCAGAACGCCAGACCGAAGGCCGCCCAGAACGCGCCTGCGGTGAGGGCGTACTTGATGGTGAGCCGTTCCACATAGGCTGTGGACAGTCGCCGATCGGAAAGACCCCTCGCGCTGGCGTAGATCCAGCGTAGGAACCACCAGCTCGCCGGTGCCGCGGCGATGCCAAGATAGGCCAGCGTGGCGGTCCTGCTATTCGCATCCCCCGACAGGTGTTCGATCAGCGGTCGCGCGGGGAACGGCGTGATGCTGACGACTGCCAGGAAACCGTTGCTCAGAAGATTGTAGCCATGGTCGGTCTTCTCCAGCAGCTTGCCGCTGAAGTGGCTGTGAGCCGAGTAGAGGCCGATGAAGATCACGCTGAGGGTGTAGGCGGCATAGTCCGATGCCAGCTTCAGATAGGCCGCGGCGAGATCGCCCTCGCCGGGTTTCGGCGCGTGCAGCTCCACCACGGGAAGGGTGATCGCGATCGCCAGCACCGCGTCGCTGAACGCCTCCAGCCGGTCCAGCTTTCGCTCGGTATCTGCGGACGTCCAGCAGCATCGACGTCTTGAACTCTAGGTCGGCGCGTTCGCCGTTCGCGACGACCTCGAGGACGGTCCCGAAGGAGTCGGATGACGCGGCCGCCAGCACACGGCGGTCACCGACACGCCCCAGCCGCGCTCCTCCTCGAAGAACCTCGCGTGCTCCGGGTGCGCGAGGGCGTCGGTAAGTATCCGAGAATGAACGTGCGGACCGCATGCGTTCCTGCCACTCCGAAAACACCCTCCGCCGGGGGTTAAATCATCGAAAAAAAACGGTGCGACCGGTAAAGATTGAACTCACGGCCGCAGCCTTAGTTGGTTTGCACCACGCCTGATGAACCTGACGCCAGCAAACAGCTGCTAGGGTCTGAACCCAATCAGCATCTTGAGGGATAATGGTTTTCCTGATTCACTGGCGCGTGGATCAGAAGGAGTGAGGTATGGCGCTGTTCTGGTTGTCGG
>CAJYHD010000092.1 GCA_913773715.1 uncultured Sphingobium sp. | reverse complement strand
AAAATTCACGGCAGCAGCGGACCCCAGGCCGGGTCCGACCCGCTGAGCGGCGTCGGGATGCGCCGCGCGTTGACCCCGGTCAGATCGACCTGCCACACCTGGCTCGACCCGTCGCGGCCGGGCGAGGTGCGGAAGAATTGCAGCACGCGGCCATTGGGCGACCAAGTCGGCTGTTCGTCCTGCCAGCCATTGGTCAGGATGCGCTCATTATCCCCGGTCGGCGTCATGACCGCGATCTTGAAGTCGCCCGAGAGCTTGGTGAAGGCGATGAGGTCGCCGCGCGGCGACCATTCGGGCGTCGCATAGCGCCCGCCGCCGTGGCTGATCCGCCGCTGGTTCGATCCATCGGCATTCATCACATAGAGCTGCTGACCGCCAGACCTATCGCTTTCGAACACGATCTGGCGACCATCGGGCGAATAGCTGCCGCCGACATCAATGCCTGGCGAGGTGGTGAGCCGCACGGGCGTTCCGCCACTCGCAGGCACGCGGTAAATGTCGGTATTGCCCGCCACCGCCATCGAGAAGAGAATGCTGCGTCCATCAGGCGACCAGCGCGGCGCAAAGGTCGGATTGTTGCTTTCCGTCACCAGCTTCTGCTGCCCCGCGCCGATGTCGTAGATATAGATGCGGACCCGGCTGCCGAGGTAGCTTACATAGACGATCGACTTGTAATCGGGCGAGAAGCGCGGCGTCAGCGCCATCGACTGACCGTTGGTGATGAAGCGATGGTTCGCGCCGTCGCTGTCCATGATCGCCAGCCGCTTGGTGCGGTTCCCCTTCGGCCCGCTCTCGGCGATATAGGCGATGCGGCTGTCGAAGAAGGGGCTTTCACCCGACAAGCGCGCATAGATGGCGTCGGCGCATTTATGTGCGGCCCGTCGCCAGTCGCGCGGGGCAACGACATAGCCCTGCCGCGTCAGTTCCTGCTTCAATGCCACGTCATAGAGGTAGCAGCCGACCGTGATGTCGGCCTCGCCGCCGCTGGTGCGGACAAACCCCTGGACCAGCGCCTGATAGGCACCCCATTTGTCATAGACCGGATTGGTGACTTCGGGGAAGGCGATACTCGGCATGCCGCCCGGACCGGAGGGATCGAACAGGCCGGAGCCTTTGAGGTCGGACGCGATGACATCGGCGATCTTCCGGCCAAGGTCGTTGGCGGTGCCTGCGGGCGTTTCGACATCCTGCTGTGCGGGAAGGGCGGGGACGGCGATCTTCAGATTGCTGTCGATCTCGCCCGTCACGTCGACCGACAATTGTGCCATGGCGGGCGCGGCGAGAGCGGCAGCGAGCACGCTGGCGGCGAGCGCCAGGCGGCGGAAGAGGGATATCGTCATCGGTTCAGCCTCGCGTCAAAGCGGAGTGGCCGCAGCCATTTCCATTGATCATAATATTCCGGCGGTAAATTCTTGAAGGGCGATGCGAGTTTCACCGCCTGGATCGCGCGTTCGGCGTGCAGTTTCGCCTGCGGCCGATTGCTCGCCGTGACGCCCAGTTGATCGATCACCTCGGGTGATCCCACGACATTGCCGCTCTTGTCGAGCCGCACCTCCAGCAGCGTGACGAGCTGGTCCGCATCCGCGCCAGAGGGCGGACGCCAATGCGGCTTCAACTGTCGGCGAAGTTCGGCGTCGAGCGCGGCTTTCTGCTGCGGCCCCATGGCGGCTGCTGGCGGCGGTGCGGCTTTGCGCGGCGCGTCTTCGCTGGTGTCGATGCCTTTCAGGAAATCCTTGCCGAGCAGCGATCCCTTGGGCTTTTCCGCCTTGCCCTGACCCGAAGCCTTGGCTGGCGCCTTCGATTTGCTGTCGGACTTGCTGTTCGATGAGGACGCAGCGGCGGCCTTAGGCTTTTCCGGGCTGGGCTTCGCTTTCGCTGGCGCAGGCTTCTGCGCGGCGGGCTTGGCTTTCTCGGCGGGTTTTTCCGGCGCAGGCTTCGGCTTGGCCGGAGTCTTCGCGACCTCCTTTTTCGCAGGCGCGGGCTTTTCCTTGGGCTTGGGCGGGCTTTCCTTCACCACCGGCTTGGGCGGTGCAGGCGTCGGCTTTGGCGCGGGTTCTGGCGGGGCGGGCGGCGCAGGCGTCGGTTCCGGCGCGGGTTCAGGCTCGGGCGCAGGTTTTGCGTCCTCGGTCGGCCCCTGTTCCGGCGCGATGCTCGGTGGCGGCGGCTGCGTCGAAATTTCCGGTGCGGTGGATTTTAGCGCCACCTCGTCCACGAAACTCACGTCCATCGGCGGCGAATTGAGCTTGAGCGGATTGGGCGTCGACAAGAACCCGGCGGACAGCAGCCCGAACAGCAGCACATGCGCTGCCGTCGCGACGCCCAGGCCGATTTTCTCCGCGCGTTCCATCGAAACTGCCTATGGCCCCTATTCTGAACCGCCGCTGACGTCGCCGCCCTCGGCGCCGGTGCTGACCAGCGACACCTTGTTGAGGCCTGCGCGGTTGAGTTCGCCCATGACCTTCATCACCCGGCCATAGTCGAGCGCGGTGTCGGCGCGCAGGAAGATCTGCGGCGGCTCGGCCTTGCCCGCATTGGCGGACATGATCTCCGCCAGCCGGTCGGGTAGGTCGGCGTCGCTCACCTGCGCATCGTCGATGAAGAGATCGGAAGAGCGTCGTGTA
>CAJYHD010000091.1 GCA_913773715.1 uncultured Sphingobium sp. | reverse complement strand
AGACCCGCAGGGGGCTTTCCGGCAAGTGCTCGGTTGTCGGCGGCATATCGGCAAAGCTGCCGAAATCGCGTGTCAGCATGTGAAGGTTAGACATTTTCCACTCGGCTTCATTCGCAGGCTTGGGCCGGCCGGGGCAAGACGCCGCGACGATGCCGTCCGGATCGTTCGCGAAGGTATCGCCGGGAACTTCTGTCGTCCCATGTGCAGACGCGCATGCGTCCAGCATGAAACAACATCGTGGATCAACGGATTTTTATGGCCCCTCTTTCGTCCCCTCGCTACGATCAAACCGCGCGAGTGATGGTTAGAGATTGGCATGGACAGCGCTGTCCCGGCAACTGCGTTTATTGCCTTCTACACGTCATCGGATCGGCGGATCGGGCCGGACTGGAGCGGATATAGGGACGTGCCGATGGCCTGCGCCGCGGAGCGGACGAGCGCGCTGCATTTTTCCAGCGACAACTTGATTTCGACACCATGCACGAAGGGCATGGTCAATGCGGCGCGTGCGCCATTGCCGACCATGATAGGTGCCGAAATGTCGGTGATGCCGGTCAGGATCGGGCTAGGTGAGCTGGCTCCTCCTTCAGATTCCAGCTGATCCAGTTGGTCGGTAAGTTCCGCATCATCATAATCATGGCCAGATTCGCGCGCATCTTTCAGCATTGCTTCCCGCGCTGCGGGCTTCTGGAACGCCAGCAGTATGCGCCCTGAGTTGGAGGAGGGGAGCGGTCGCCGATACCCTACGCGCACCGCAAAGCCGCACAGCCCCGGGGCTTCGATCGCAATGATGACGACCATATCGCCGCCGGACGGGACGGCTAAGTGACAGCTTTGCCCCGCCTGAAGCGCCAAATCCTGCATGATGGGTAGCGCCGTGGAGGCGAGATCGCGGATCGGGGGCTGGTTCATGCCAAGGGTGAACAGGCGATTGGTCAGGCGATAGCCATCGTCGCGCCGCGCGATATAGCCGTCCTGTTCCAGCACCTGAAGCATGCGGAATATCTCTCCCACCGATCGACCCAATGCCGCTGATATGTCAGACATAATCAGTGGGTCGCTCGCCGATGCAAGCAACTCGAGAATTTCCAGCCCCTTCTTGAGCGCCGGTGCCTGATAGCGGTTCTTGTCCGTCATGGTTCTCGCTTAACCGCTTCCTCGGGGACAAGCTAGTGGGCCGGAGATACGGCCTACCCAGCCAGTAATTGTTCATTCATAAAATCACATTTTATATTTCATAGTTGGAAATGTGCGAGTATTGCCCCATAACGCTGACATCGAAGTTGGAACATGCTGCCGACATGGCTGTGAGATCACGCACAATCAACAGTTTGACCAGCCTAAGTAAATATCCGGTCTCAACAGGGACGGGTGCCTGATGATGGAAGAGGACGGATGATACACATGGACAAGGTGGGGGAGCAGGGTACACGATCCTCCAAGTTAGCGATCGTTCTTCTGGTTGGACTGTTTTTCCTGTGGGGACTGGCCAACAACCTCAACGACGTGTTGATCGCGCATTTTCGCCATGTGTTTTCGCTGTCGGATTTCGCGTCCGGCTTGGTCCAGTCGGCCTTCTATCTCGGCTATTTCTGCTTTGCCATTCCCGGCGCTGTCATTGCAGAACGCTTTGGCTACAAGGCGACGGTGATATTGGGCCTGCTGCTGTTTGCGGGCGGTGCTTTGCTGTTCCTGCCGGCCGCTGAAGCGCTCAGCTACGGTTTCTTTCTGTTCGCGCTATTCGTGCTCGCGAGCGGCCTTGCCTTTCTGGAGACGGCGGCCAATCCGATGGTTGCGGTGATGGGCGACAGGGAGGGGGCGACCAAGCGCCTCAATCTCGCGCAGGCTTTCAATCCGTTGGGTTCGATCACAGGCGTAGCGATCGGCGCGACGTTCATCTTGTCTGACATGCCCGCTGCTGGGCCGGAGGCGGCTTCGGCGGTTCGGCTGCCCTATCTCGGTATCGCGCTGGTGGCACTTGCCTGGGCGCTGGTCATGTGGCGCACCTCTTTCCCGAAGGCGGCGGTCGAAGGCGATCGTCACGCGTCGCCGCTGGCTGGCTATCCCCAACTGTTCCGCCGCCCTGCATATCTGGCTGGGGTCGCAGCGCAGTTCTTTTACGTCGGTGCGCAAGTCGGCATCTGGAGCTATCTGATCCGCTACGTCGAAACGGCGGTGCCGGGAATCGGGACGCAAGAGGCCGCGTGGCTGCTCACATTCTCGCTATGCCTGTTTATGGCTGGCCGGTTCGTGGGAACGGCGTTGTTGACGCGCTTCAACGGCGCGAAGCTGATGCGGCTGTTTGCGATCATCAATCTCATCCTGGCGCTCATCGCCTGCGCACCTACGGGGGTAGTGGGGGTAGCCGCGCTGGTTGCGGCGAGCTTCTTCATGTCGATCATGTACCCCACTATCTTCGTGCTCTCGATCGACGGGCTTGGGCCGCTGACGAAGGCGGGGTCGTCGATGATCGTCATGGCAATCGTGGGCGGTGCGATCCTGACAATGGCGATGGGCCTGTTGTCCGACCTTGCAGGCACGATCAACGCAGCGATGGCCGTCCCGGCGTTGGGCTTCCTCGTGGTGGCGCTCTTCGCCCATGCCCGGCGCGGGGTCCGCGCATGATCGATGCGCATGTGCATCTGTGGCGCATCGGCGAGAATGATTGCACTTGGCCCGGGCCGGACTTGCCCGCGATCCATCGGCATTTTCTGCTGTCCGATCTGATCACCGTTCTGGATGAGGCTGGCGTCGATCAGGCGATCCTCGTGCAGAGCCAACCCTCCGAAGCGGATAGCCTCTGGCTGCTCGATCTCGCGCGTGATGATGACAGGATCGCTGGCGTAGTGGGTTGGACCGATCTTCACTCGCCGGATGCTGCGGCGCGCATCGGCCGATTGGCGACGGCGGGCCCGCTCGTTGGGATGCGCCCGATGGCGCAGGATGGTCCAGCGGATGCCTATGATGATCCAGCGATGCAGGCGGGGCTGGCTTATCTTGCGCAGGGCAATCTCGTACTGGATGCGCTTGTCAGGCCTCAGCATCTGGCCTCGCTATTGAGGCAGGCTCAGCGGTTTCCAAACCTGCGGATCGTGATCGACCATGCTGCCAAGCCTGCCATTGGTGGCGAAATCCCCGCTGACTGGTTACACGCGATGGAGCACCTCGCTCGACATCAGAACGTCGCCTGCAAAGTATCGGGATTATTGACAGAAACCATACCAGGAGCGAAGCACTCCCATGCTTTGCCCGTGATCGACAGGCTGCTCGATCTGTTCGGTCCCGATCGCCTGATCTGGGGTAGCGATTGGCCGGTGATGATGTTGGCGGCACCTTATATTGAGTGGCGCGATCTCATCTGGAATCATATTGCGGAAGATGCGCGTCAGGCCGTCTTTCATGACAATGCCCGGCGCATCTACGGAGTAAACCCATGATCGACTTGCCCGCTCTCGGCATGGGCACTGCGACGCTCGGCAATCTCTATCGCCTGGTGAGTGATGCCGAGGCTGAAGCCACGATGGAAGCTGCCTTCGCGGCAGGCATCGGCTATTTCGACACCGCGCCATACTATGGTTTTGGCTTGTCGGAAAGGCGCCTAGGCTTAGCGCTCGAACGGCTGGACCCGGAGCGTCGGGTGCTCGTTTCGACAAAGGTCGG
>CAJYHD010000090.1 GCA_913773715.1 uncultured Sphingobium sp. | reverse complement strand
AACGTGCGCGCGCCGTCGCTCGCGCTCTCATGCAGTTGTGCCACCGGCACGGTCACGATCGCGGTCGCGGTATCGCTCAGCAGGCGGACGTGCATCCATCCCTGCGCGCCGTCCGGGTCCTCGATCTTGCGCCACAGACCCAGCACCTGCACCACTTTCACCGGCAAGTCGCGGCGGCGATAGACCCAGTTCGATGGATAATCGAGGCTAGGCCCGACCCGCATCCGCGCCTCGCCATGCGACAGCGAAGCCCAGTAGGGCGTCTTCTTGACCCCGGCCAGCGCATCCCCCGCACTGCCCAGCAGCACAGCGCATCCCGCCATCGTCAAAAACTGCTTCATCACCCTGGTTCGCATGGCTTTCCCATACGCGCGCCGACCCATGCGCGACAAGCGGGGAATATGGTTGATGCCATATCCGCTTGACCGGCGCATTGGGCAGGAATAGCGGCGGGACATGGCCCATAAACCGCGCCCCGCCAAGCCGCGCGTCATCGTGACTCGCCGCCTGCCCCCCAATGTGGAGGCGCGCATGGCCGAACTGTTCGACGTGCGCTTCAACGTGGGCGACGCGCCGCTGTCCCGCACCGAACTCGCCCGCGCCATGGCCCAGTGCGACGTGCTGGTCCCGGCGATCACCGACCAGATCGACGCCGCGCTGATCGAAGCCGCGCCCGAAGGCCTGCAACTCATCGCCAGCTTCAGCAGCGGCGTCGATCATATCGACCTTTCCGCCGCGCGGACGAAGGGCATCATCGTCACCAATACGCCCGGCGTCCTGACCGAAGACACCGCCGACATGACGATGGCCCTGATTCTCAGCGTCCCTCGTCGTCTCGCCGAAGGGGAAAAGCTGGTGCGCTCGGGCCAATGGCGCGGCTGGAGCCCATCGGGCATGCTCGGCCATCGCATCGGCGGTAAGCGGCTCGGCATCATCGGCATGGGCCGCATCGGTCAGGCCGTCGCCCGCCGAGCGCGCGCGTTCGGCCTGTCGATCGCCTATCACAATCGCAACCGTCTGCCGTTCGAAATCGAGCAGGAACTTGAAGCAAAATGGCATGGCGATCTCGACACGCTGTTGGTCGATAGCGATGTCGTGTCGATCCACTGCCCGCTCAACGCCGACAGCCGTACATTGCTCGACGCCCGCCGCATCGCGCTGATGGGGGCGGATGCCTATCTCATCAACACATCGCGCGCCGAGATTACCGACGAAGCCGCGCTGATCGCCGCACTGGACGAAGGCCGGATCGCGGGCGCGGGCCTCGACGTCTATACCCATGAACCCGCCGTCGATCCGCGCCTCCTCGCCCTGCCCAATGTCGTGCTGCTGCCGCACATGGGATCGGCGACGTTCGAGGGGCGCAATGCGACCGGCGCGCGCGTGATCGCCAATATCCGCAGCTGGGCGGACGGGCACCGCCCGCCTAATCAAGTGCTGGAAGGCTGGGTTTGATCCTTGAATCAGGAACAAGCAGCGACTCCGTCCGTTTCTTGGATCATCGTTTGATTTTCCAAGGACAAGACCCATGCTAAAGCTCGCCGTCATCTCCCTCATCATCGCAGGCGTCCTCGCGCTGCTCGGCTTCGGCGGCGCAGCCGGTACCTTCGTCGGCATCGCCAAGATCCTGTTCTTCATCGCGATCGCCCTGTTCGTAATCTTCCTTGTCCTCGGCATCCTCGCGGGCAAGGGCGTCAAGAACGCATTGGACTGATCCGCTGATGGAGGTCGGCGCTGGCGTGGATGAAATGGGCAGGCTCCTGCGGGACGATGCCGGTTTCCTGCTCCAGCGCGACCTTGGCGGCAAATACCGCCTCGTCCTGTTACGCGTACCCGTCGATCTCGTCGAGAAACGGGTGCGCGTTCGCGGCTTCTACGCGGGCGATGACATAGTCGAAGCCGATGGTGTAGCGCCCGCCTGATACAGTCTTGCCAAAACCAAAAGAGCAGGCAATCTCTGCTCGATGCGCAAGACAATCCTGCTCCTCGCCGCCGCTGCGGCCGCCCTCTCTGCTCCCTCCATTGCTCAGTCTTCCTTGCCGCAATTGGACGCGGTTTTGAAAGACCATTGGGCCTGGTACCTCTCAACCCATCCGACCGAAGCGACCGCGCGCGGCGTCCGCACCTATGACGATCGCATTGACGATGTCTCGCTCGCCGCTCGCGATAAGGACATCAAGTCGGAACAGGGCTTCGTCACGCGCCTGGAAGCGATCCCTGAGTCCAGCCTCGACAATGCGGACAAAGTCAATCGCGCCGTCCTGCTCTGGATGCTGCGCGACGACATGGCGGGAAACATGCATCAGGCCGAGCGGCTGATGACCTTCACCAGCTATTACGGCTGGCATCAGGGTTTCGCGAGCATGGCGAACGGCCTGCCCTTCTACAACCGCGCCGATTATGACAGCTACCTGAAGCGCCTGTCGCTGTACCCCAAACAGAACGCTGACGCGCTCGCCATCACGGCGCAGGCGATCAAGGGCGGCTATACCCAACCCTGCTCGGTCCTCGGCAACTATGCCGCCAGCATCACCGGCATCGTCGCGGGCAAACCGGAAGATACCAGCTTCTACGAACCTTTTACCCGCACCCGCCCCCGCGACATCAGCGAGGCGGACTGGACCGCGATGAAGGCGCGCGCCGTCACCATCATCCGCGACACGCTGACGCCGGAATATCGCAAATGGCACGATATGTTCGTGAAGGACTATCTGCCCCATTGCCGCAAGAGCGACAGCGCCTCCACGCTTCCCGGCGGGGCGGCCTGGTACGCTGCCCGCGTCAAGGCGCACACGACCACCGACCTGACGCCAGATCAGATCCATCAAATCGGCCTCGATGAAGTCGCGCGCATCGGCAAGCGCATGGACGAGACTGCGGCGAAGGCAGGCTACCCCTCCCGCGCCGCCTTCATCCAGCATCTGCGCACCGATCCCAGCTACTATGCTAAAACGCCAGAGGAATTGCTGCGCGTCGCCGCCCGACAGGCCAAGACGATCGACGGCCTGCTCCCGCGCTATTTCGGTACGTTGCCGCGCCTGCCCTATGGCCTGAAGCCCATTCCTGCGGCCGAAGCGGAAGGCACGACGACGGCCTATTATATGCCCGGTGCCCCGGAAGCGGGGATCGCAGGCACCTACTATGTAAATACCTCCAAGCTCGATCAGCGGCCCTTCTGGGAACTCCCCGCCCTTACCGCGCATGAAGCGGTACCGGGTCATCACAACCAGATCGCGCTTCAGCAGGAACTATCCCTGCCGCCCTTCCGCAAATATGCGGCGCACTTCACCGCCTACGTCGAAGGCTGGGCGCTCTACACCGAATATCTGGGTGAGGAGATGGGCATCTACGACACCCCGGAAAAGATGATGGGACGCCTGTCCTATGAAATGTGGCGCGCCTGCCGCCTCGTCGTCGATACCGGCATCCATGCCAAGGGGTGGGACAAGGCGAAGGCCGTCGCCTTCATGAAAACGAACAGCGCGCTATCCGACGCCAATATCGATGCGGAGGTCAATCGTTATATCAGCTGGCCGGGCCAGGCGCTCGGCTACAAGCTGGGCGAGATCAAGATCAGGGCGCTGCGGACTCGCGCCGAGCAGACGCTGGGGCCGAAGTTCGACCTGCGCCGCTTCCACGACGCGGTCCTGTCACAAGGCGCGGTGCCGCTGACGGTGCTTGAGAGCCAGATCGATACCTGGATCGCGGCGGAGAAAGCGAAATCGGCGACTTAAGCGACGGCGGCGATCGCGGGCGGCAGCGCGTCTTCTGCCGCATGCGACCGCACGAATCGCGCAACCGACCCGATACCGTGGACGCTGTCGAGCGGAAGCGCCGCCTCGCAATGCGCGCATTCGGCCATCAGCCGGCCGATGATCCACTGCTTGCGGCCGCAGCAGGGGCAGCGGCTGACTTCGCCGGGTCGGTACAGCAAAGTGTAGCCGCGCTGCTGTTGCCAGGGGCGGGACGGCGTGTGGAGAGCAGGCATGGGCAGTCACTCCGTTGATCGTTCCGAAAGAACGTTTTGTGCCTGCAATGTTTCCATCCGCCGCCAATTTGGCGGAGCTTCGCCCGGTAGCGTTACCGCCAGCGGAAAAGCCGATTTTGCCCATTTGACAAGCGCCGCTCAACCTGTATGGCGCACCAGCATCGGGACTACCCGCTTCGACCATCGGTAGGGGCGCATCCCGCCACCTTGCCGTTGCGAACCTTCGCCCTTCGGCGAGCTTCTGGTGGAATGTGCCATCCTCCCTCCGCATGGCCGGAGCATCTGCGAGGAGACGCACGACTTATGACCGCCATCGGACAGGACACTCTTGGCACCCGCGACACGCTGAGTGTCGAGGGCAAGGATATTGCTTTTTATTCGTTGAAGAAGGCCGCTGCGAAGCTTGGAGACGTTTCGCGCCTGCCTTTCTCGATGAAGGTGCTGCTGGAGAACCTGCTCCGCTTCGAAGATGGCGTAACCGTCACCACCGACGACATCCAGGCGATCGTCGACTGGCAGAAGGACCGCCAGTCCAACCGTGAAATCCAGTATCGCCCCGCCCGCGTGCTGATGCAGGACTTCACCGGCGTTCCCTGCGTCGTCGACCTCGCCGCCATGCGCGACGCGATGAACGCGCTCGGCGCCGACGCCAGCAAGATCAACCCGCTGGTCCCCGTCCACCTCGTCATCGACCACTCGGTCATGGTCGACGAATTCGGCACGCCCAAAGCGTTCGAGGAAAATGTCGAGCTGGAGTATCAGCGCAATCTGGAACGCTACGACTTCCTCAAGTGGGGCAGCAAGAGCCTCGACAATTTTAAGGTCGTCCCTCCCGGCACCGGCATCTGCCATCAGGTGAACCTGGAAAACATCGCGCAGGCCGTCTGGTCGTCGCAGGATGAAAGCGGCGCGACCGTTGCCTATCCCGACACCTGCGTCGGCACCGACAGCCACACCACGATGGTCAACGGCCTTGGCGTGCTCGGCTGGGGCGTCGGCGGGATCGAAGCGGAAGCCGCGATGCTCGGCCAGCCGGTCTCGATGCTCATCCCCGAAGTCGTCGGCTTCAAGTTCACCGGCGCGCTCAAGGAAGGCGTCACCGCCACCGACCTCGTCCTCACCTGCACCGCCATGCTGCGCAAGAAGGGCGTCGTCGGCCGCTTCGTCGAATATTTCGGCCCCGGCCTCGCCTCATTGAGCCTCGCCGACCGCGCGACGCTCGCCAACATGGCGCCCGAATATGGCGCGACCTGCGGCTTCTTCGGCATCGACGACAAGACGCTCGACTATCTGCGCCTGACGGGCCGCACCGACGAGAATATCGCGCTGGTCGAAGCCTATGCCAAGGAACAGGGCTTCTGGATCGAAGCATCCGCTGCCGATCCGGTCTTCACCGACACGCTCGAACTCGACCTTAGCACCGTCGTCCCCAGCCTCGCTGGCCCCAAGCGCCCGCAGGACCGCGTCGCGCTGCCCGAAGTCGATGACGTGTTCAACGCCGACATGGCCAACACCTACAAGAAGGCGCAGCAGCGCGTTCCGGTGGAAGGCGAAGATTTCGACATCGGCGACGGCGACGTCACCATCGCGGCCATCACCAGCTGCACCAACACCTCGAACCCCAGCGTCCTGATCGCCGCCGGCCTCGTCGCCAAGAAGGCGAACGAACTGGGCCTCAAGCCCAAGCCCTGGGTCAAGACTTCGCTCGCCCCCGGTTCGCAGGTCGTCACCGACTATCTGGAAAAGGCCGGGTTGCAATCGCACCTCGACGCCGTCGGCTTCAACCTCGTCGGCTATGGCTGCACCACCTGCATCGGCAACTCGGGTCCGCTCGCCGAACCGATCAGCAAGGCGATCAACGACAACGGCCTCGTCGCCGCCGCCGTGATCTCGGGCAACCGCAACTTCGAAGGCCG
>CAJYHD010000089.1 GCA_913773715.1 uncultured Sphingobium sp. | reverse complement strand
AAGGCGTGGGTGCCGCTCGATGCCTTATGGTCGGGCGATCCGCGATGGGCGATCGTCGCGCAGTTGCGTCTGCCGCGCGCTGGGCTTGGCGTGATGTTGGGCGCTTCGCTGGGATTGTCGGGCGCGGTGTTGCAGGGGTGGCTGCGCAATCCGCTCGCCGATCCTGGCGTATTGGGCGTATCGTCCGCCGCCGCGCTGGGCGCGGTCGCAGCGATCGTATTGGGCGTGGGGAGCCAGTGGGGCATCTTTGCCGCTGCCATGACGTCGGCGGCGGGCGGGCTGGCGCTGCTGTCGGCGCTATCGTGGCGGGCGCAAAGTCCCGCCGCGTTCGTGCTGGCGGGCACGGTGCTGGCGAGCCTGTGCGCGGCGCTCACCGCCTTCTGTATTTCGCTCGCGCCCAACCCCTATGTCGTCGCCGAGGCGATCGACTGGCTGATGGGGGCTTTGACGGATCGAGGGCCGGATGATCTGCTGCACGCTGCGCCGTTCATGGCGGCGGGGTGCGCCTTGCTGGCGCTGGCGGCACGCCCGCTCGACGCATTGACGTTGGGGACGGACGCCGCGCGGTCGCTGGGCGTGCAACTCAGCCGTTTGCAGGCGATCGTGATCCTTGGCGTCGGCCTGACGGTCGGCGCGGGCGTCGCGGTGACGGGTGTGGTCGGCTTCGTCGGCCTGATCGTGCCGCATCTGTTGCGCCCGCTCGTGGGAGCGCGGCCATCGGCGCTGCTGCTGCCGAGCGCTCTGGGCGGCGCGGCGCTGGTGCTGGCGGCGGACAGCCTTTGTCGCCTTGCGCTCGGTGCGGGCGAAGTGCGGTTGGGCGTCGCGATGGCCCTGATCGGTGCGCCCTTCTTCCTCATCCTGCTGATCGGCGAGCGGGGGCGGTCATGGGCCTGAGCGCCGAGGGGCTTGGCGTCGCGCTTGGCGGACGCGCGATATTGGACGACGTGACGGTCACGCCGAAAGCCGGTCGCGTGACGGTGCTGCTCGGCGCGAACGGAGCAGGCAAAAGCACGTTGCTGCGGGCATTGGCCGGGCTGGTTCCGGCACATGCGGGTCGCGTGCTGCTGGACGGGCGCGACATCGCGGCCCTGCCGCCGCGTGAGCGGGCTTGCGCGATCGGTTATCTGCCGCAGGATGCCGTGGTTCACTGGAACATGCGTGCACGGGACTTGATCGCTTTGGGCCGCTTGCCGCATCAGACTTCGCTCTCCATCGACGAAGCGGCAATCGATCGTGCGTTGGAACAGACCGACGTACGGCATCTGGCGGATCGCCCGGTGCGTGAGCTTTCTGGCGGAGAGCGGGCGCGCGTCCTGCTCGCGCGGGTGCTGGCGGGGGAGCCGAAATGGCTGCTGGCCGACGAACCGCTCGCCAGCCTTGATCCGCTGCATCAACTGGAAGCGCTCGACCTGCTGCGCGCGACGGCGGCGCGTGGGGTCGGGGTCGTCGTCGTGTTGCATGATCTGACGCAGGCGGCACGGGTAGCCGATGATGTCCTGTTGCTGGTGAAGGGGCGTCTGCTCGCCGCCGGGCCAGTGCAAAAAATCCTAACGCCTGATAATCTTGCGGCGGCCTATGGCATCCGGGCAACGATATTGCAGGATGAAGCGGGGTTTCCAATCATCGCAACGATGGGACGCGCGACTTGATCATATAAAAGAATCTTTATATTGGGTCAGTCATGCCCAGTCCCTCTCAATTTGCCGCGCCCGGTGCGCGTGAAGCGCTGCTCGCCGCCGCGCGCGACCGCATCCTCGTCACCGACGGCGCGTTCGGTACCGAAATCCAGAACTGGAAATTGTCGGAGGCGGACTATGCGGGCAGCCTTGGCCTTGGCCATGACCAGAAGGGCAACAACGACATCCTCGTTCTGACCAAGCCCGATGTGCCGGAGTCCATCCATCGCGCCTATTTCGAGGCGGGGGCGGACATCGCCGAAACCAACACTTTCTCCGCCAACCGCATCAGCCAGGCCGACTATGGCGCGGAAAATCTGGTGCGCGAGATCAATCACGAAAGCGCCGCCATGGCGCGCCGCATCGCCGACGAATATGCCGCACGCGACGGACGCCGCCGCTTCGTCGCGGGTGCGATCGGGCCGACCAACAAGACGCTGTCGCTGTCGCCCGACGTCAACGATCCGGGCTATCGCGAGATCGACTTCGATTATCTGAAGGACGTGTATCGCGAACAATCCGATGCCTTGATCGAGGGTGGGGCGGACTTCATCCTGATCGAGACGGTGTTCGATACGCTCAATGCCAAGGCGGGCATCATGGCCGCGCAGGAAGCCGCAGAAGGCTTTGGCCGCGACGTGCCGATCATGCTGTCGATGACGCTGACCGATTTGTCGGGCCGCAACCTGTCGGGCCACACGGTCGAGGCCTTCTGGCATGCGGTGCGTCATGCCAAGCCGGTGACGATCGGCCTCAATTGCTCTTTCGGCGCGGAGCAGTTGCGCCCGCACGTCAAGGCGCTGTCGGACATCTGCGACACGCTCATCATGGTCTATCCCAATGCGGGCCTGCCCAACGAACTGGGCGCCTATGACGAAGCGCCGGCGACGACGGCGGGGCTGGTCGGCGAATGGGCGGTCGCAGGGCAGGTCAATGTGCTGGGCGGTTGCTGCGGATCGACGCCCGCGCATATCCGGGCGATCGCTGAGAAGGTGAAGGGGCTTGCCCCGCGCGCGCTGCCGGTGCCGCCGGTGCGGACGCGCCTCGCCGGCCTCGAACCCTTCACCATGGCCGCCTGATGCCCAGCGACATTTCCTTCAGCTCCGTCCAGTTCGTCAATATCGGCGAGCGGACCAACGTCACCGGGTCGGCGGCGTTCAAGAAGCTCATCATGGCGGGCGATTACGAAGCCGCCACTACCGTCGCGCTGAACCAGGTCGAGAACGGCGCGCAGATCATCGACGTTAACATGGATGAAGGTCTGCTCGACGCGGTCGAGGCGATGACCACGTTCCTGAAGCGCATCGCCGCTGAACCCGACATTGCGCGCGTGCCGGTGATGATCGACTCTTCCAAATGGGAGGTGATCGAGGCGGGCCTGAAATGCGTGTCGGGCAAGCCGATCGTCAATTCGATCAGCATGAAGGAAGGCGAGGAGAAATTCCTCGAGCAAGCGCGCAAGTGCATGAATTACGGCGCGGCAGTCGTCGTCATGGCCTTCGACGAGGCGGGGCAGGCGGATACGCAGGCGCGCAAGATCGAGATTTGCGAACGCGCCTACAAGCTGCTGAAGGGCATCGGTTTTCCGCCCGAGGACATCATCTTCGACGCGAACGTCTTCGCCGTTGCGACGGGCATCGAGGAGCATGACAATTACGCCGTCGACTTTATCGAGGCGGTGAAGGAGATCAAGGCGCGCTGCCCGCACGTGCATTTTTCTGGCGGCCTGTCCAACCTGTCGTTCAGCTTTCGCGGCAACGAGCCGGTGCGCCGGGCGATGCACTCGGTGTTCCTCTATCATGCTATCCCGGCCGGTCTCGACATGGCGATCGTCAATGCGGGTCAACTCGACGTCTATGACCAGATCGATCTCGAATTGCGCGAGGCGTGCGAGGATGTGATCCTCAACCGGCCCGCGCGTAATCCCAACGAGACGCCGACCGAGCGGCTGATCGCCATTGCCGAGCGGTTCAAGGGTACCAAGGACGCGGGCGCAGAAAAGGCGGCAGAGGAATGGCGCGGCTGGCCTGTCGCCAAGCGGCTGGAACATGCGCTGGTGAAGGGTCTCGACCAATATGTGGTCGAGGATACCGAGGAAGCGCGCCAGTCCGCCGCGCGCCCGATCGAAGTGATCGAAGGGCCGCTGATGGACGGCATGAACGTCGTCGGCGATCTGTTCGGATCGGGCAAGATGTTCCTGCCGCAAGTGGTGAAGTCGGCTCGCGTCATGAAAAAGGCGGTGGCGCATCTGCTCCCCTTCATTGAGGCGCAGAAGGAACCGGGAGCCAAGGGCAAGGGGCGGATCGTCCTCGCTACGGTCAAGGGCGACGTGCATGACATCGGCAAGAATATCGTGGGTGTCGTGCTCCAGTGCAACGGGTTCGAGATCGTCGATCTTGGCGTCATGGTGCCGTGGCAGACGATCCTGCAAGCCGCGAACGAGAATCAGGCTGACATGATAGGCCTGTCGGGCCTTATTACGCCGTCGCTGGACGAGATGGTGACGGTGGCGGAGGAGATGACGCGCGCGGGCATGACGATGCCGCTGCTGATCGGCGGCGCGACGACGAGCCGCGTGCATACGGCGCTCAAGATCGACCCGGCTTATGAAGGCGCGGTCGTTCATGTGCTGGACGCGAGCCGTGCGGTGGGTGTCTGCACCTCGCTGGTGTCCGATACGCAATCGGGTGATTTCACCGCCCGGACCAAAGCGGAATATGAGGATGTGCGCGTCAAGCGGGCGAAGTCGGGCGGATCGACGCTGGTCACGATCGAAAGGGCGCGCGCGAACGGCTTTGTCGCCGACATGGCCTTGCAGCCGCCTGCGCCTTTGCAGCCGGGGGTCCATCGCTTCGATGATTGGGATCTGAACGATTTGCGCGCTACGATCGACTGGACGCCCTTCTTTCGCTCTTGGGAACTGGCGGGCAATTATCCGGCGATCCTGGACGACGCGGTGGTGGGTGAGAGCGCGCGGTCGCTGTTCGCCGATGCGCAGACTATGCTCGACACGATCATTGCGGAAAAATGGCTGACCGCGCGCGGCGTCGTCGGCCTGTGGCCGTGTCGCCGCGATGGCGACGATGTGATCGTGAGCGAGGGCGGGCAGGAACGCCGCCTCGCCTTCCTGCGACAGCAGGTCGCCAAGCGGGAGGGTCGCGCGAACATGTGCCTCGCCGATTTCATCTCGCCGGGGGACGACTGGATCGGCGGTTTCGCGGTCACGGTGGGTCATGGCATCGATGCGCATCTTGCCCGCTTCAAGGCGGCACATGACGATTATTCGGATATCCTTCTGAAAGCGCTGGCCGACCGCCTGGCGGAAAGCTTTGCCGAGCGGATGCACCAATATGTGCGTACGACGCTGTGGGGCTATGCCGAGGGCGAAAATCTGTCGAACGAGGAGCTTATCCGCGAATCCTATCGCGGCATCCGTCCCGCGCCCGGCTATCCCGCCTGTCCCGATCATACGCTGAAGCCCGAACTGTTCGAAATGCTGGCGGCGGGAACCGGCGAAGTCGCAGGGATCACGCTGACGGAAAGCATGGCGATGCTGCCGACGGCGGCTGTGTCAGGCTTCTACTTCGCGCACCCGGAAAGCGCCTATTTCGGCGTGGCGCAGATTGCGCCCGATCAGGTGGCGGACTATGCGGCCCGTCGCGGCAAGACCGTCGCCGAGGTCGAACGCTGGTTGCGGCCCAACCTCAACTGATCCGTCAGGCGAGCGCCTTCATGCGCTCGCCGACCCTGCGCAAATCCTCCACGAAGCGGGCGCGTT
This sequence comes from uncultured Sphingobium sp., assembly GCA_913773715.1. Next base: position 10,330 of record CAJYHD010000089.1, on the reverse strand, counting down.
CCTCAATGCGCTTCGCTTCGTCGGGCAGGCGCAGCAGATAGCTTGGATGGACCGTCACCCATCCTTCCGCACCGCTTTCCAAGGGGATGGGTTCGCCGCGCAGCTTGCCGATCGTCACCGCCTTGCCCAGCATGCCGCGCGCCGCCGTCGCGCCCATGGCGACGATCACGCGCGGGCGGATGAGGTCGAGTTCCTGCGCCAGCCACCAGCGGCATGCCTCGATCTCGCCCGCCACCGGGGTCTGATGGATGCGCCGCTTGCCACGCGGCTCGAATTTGAAATGTTTGACGGCGTTGGTGACGTAGGCGCGCGCGCGATCGACGCCCGCCTCTTCCATCGCCGCATCGAACAACTGGCCTGCCGGGCCGACGAACGGGCGCCCGGCCAGATCCTCCTGATCGCCCGGCTGCTCACCGATGAAGAGCAGGGGCGCTCCGACTGGCCCCTCGCCGAACACGGTCTGCGTTGCATTGTGATGCAGCGGGCACCGGGTGCAGGCCATCGCCTCTTCGCGCAAAGCGGCCCAGGCCGCCTGTGCATTGCTCGGTGGCGTGGCGCGCGGCGCGGCAGGGCGCTTAGGCGGCGTTGGGGCAGAGGCGATCATGGCCGCTTCCCGTGCCTGAGCACCCGCGATAAGGTCGGGGATGAGGGCAGCTTCGGGCAGGTTGCGCCAATATTTCTTGGGCATTTCGGACAGCATCGCCCCGCGCTTGAGCCGCGCCGGATTGAAGATCGCAGCATAATAGCCCTTCCACAAAGCCTCTATAGGATCGCCGTCCGGCGCGTCCTCGCGCCGCGCGCCGGGACCTTCGCTGAGCGTCTCGCCATCCCAATGGACGCTCACCTCCGGCGTCAGGATCGACCAGCGCATCGAGGCGAAACGGCGCACGAAGAAGCCGGCATTGGCGCGAACGATATGATGCTCCGGCTCGAACCAGGCCACGAAGCGCTGCTCCTGGCCTTCGCCGACTTCGCGGAAACGGACGAAGGCGCGCATCTTGTGAATGTCACGCCGCACCGCTTTTGCCAGCATGTCGACGCGGCGCAGGAGCGGATCGGCCTTGTCGTCCATCACCCTTGCGCGCTCGCGGACGCGGCGCAAAAGCGCGTAGAGCAGGGCGAATCGTTCGGGGTCGCTGTGCAGTATCGCCTTTTCTGCGACATCGACGAAGCTACGCGGAACAGAAAAGCCGCTCAATTTAGAGGGCGGGGGGAGAGGATCGGCCCCGAAGAGGTCGTCCGCCGCCTCACCGACATTCCATATGACATCGGTGGGCGCAATCCCGGCACTCACCAATTGTCGCGCCGCGCTCCGCCACCCGTCGAAATCGTCAGGGGCGTCGAGCGCGACGCGATAGGCCATGTCAGTCCTCGGCCTGCGCGCGTTCCAGCTCGGCGGGCTTGCGCTCGGCGAAAACCTTGCCGAGCTTGTCTTCCTCGTCCGCCGTCAGATCCTTCGCGGCGTCGGGGAACATTTCTTCTTCTTCCTCGTCGATATGATGCATGTAGCGATGCTCAAGCTTGTCGAATGTCTTGCGCCACGCATCGCCGTTGAATTTGAGGTCGGCGAGTTCTTCGAAATAATCGTCGATTTCCTTATGCTCCGACACGCTGTGCTGCGCATCTTCGCGCAGGTCGGGCCGGGCGAGCATGGTCGCGTAGAGCGTCTCTTCTTCCGCTGCGGCATGAGCGGTGACTTCGACCTTCAACTGCTCGAACAGCTTTTCCTTCTGCTCGTCGTCCTTGGCATCGGCAATCTTTGCAAAAAGCTGGCGATGGGCGTCATGATCCTGCTTCAGACGCGCGAAAATATCGGCATTGGCCATGGTGATCGTCCTCCTGATTACGGAGGCAACAACACGGCCCGGCGCAATTGTGTCCCGCTGGTGTCGAGAAGTCAGCCGAACAGGAAGCGATAGATGATTGCGACAGGCACCCAGAGCAGCGCGCCGAGGATGCTAACGCCCCAGATTTGCAGCAGGTCGCGGCGGAAGCGCGTGTCGAGGCCACTTCGCGGCAGGCCGCTCAGGTCCAGCAACTGCCAGCGCCGCTCAAGGCCGCGCGCGGCGACGGCGAAACCGCCGATGGCGACGATGATACCCAGATGCAGGATAAGCGATCCGCCCATCTTCGCGACGATGAAAATCTGGGACAGGCAGAAGACGACGAGCGCAGCGGCGAGGTGGCTGCTGATACGGCGGGCATAACCCTTGCCACGATGGCTGCTGTCGAATGCGGTTGCCAAACCCAATATCTCCCTTGCTGGCATGAACAGACAATCATGTTCATGGGGGACGATCAATAGAAAAACGCAGACTTCAGCCGAAAAGGTCCAGTTGTTGCGCAGGTGGGGCGACCATTGCGCGAAGATCTGCACGATCGGTGAGCGATACAGGTCGCCAGTCCGCCGCGATGAGGAAGGGGCGCAGCTTCTTCACCGAACTGGTCAGCCGACCCACATCGTCCAGCCGCAAGCGCCGATGACGACGACTGAGAAGGATCCGATCGACCGCCTTAACGCCCAAACCCGGCACCCGGAGCAGCGCTTCCCGTGGAGCGCGATTGACGTCGACCGGGAAGTTGGCGCGATGATTGAGTGCCCATGCGAGCTTCGGGTCGATATCGAGCGGCAGGCAACCCGTGACAGTATCGGTCGCTGCCGCAATCTCCCGCGCCTCATAGCCGTAGAAGCGTATCATCCAGTCAGACTGGTAGAGGCGATGCTCGCGCAGGAGGGGCGGGCGCTTGAGCGGCAACACCGCGCTGGGCGAAGGAATGGGCGAAAAGGCGCTGTAGTAGACACGGCGCAGGCGATGACGGTCGTAAAGGCCGCTGGCCCGCGTGATGATGGCGCGATCGTCGGCGCCGTCCGCCCCGACGATCATCTGCGTCGATTGCCCGGCGGGCGCGAAACGCGGCGCATGCTTGTATTTGGCGCGGGCATCCTTGCCATCGTCCATGTGGGTCTTGAGCCGCCCCATCGCACCTTCGATCCGTGCGCCGTCCTTTTCCGGGGCAAGGCGCTTTAGGCCACCTTCGGTTGGTAACTCGACATTGATCGAAAGGCGATCGGCATGAAGCCCCGCCTGATGCATCAATTCCGGGTCGGCGTCGGGAATGGTCTTGAGATGGATGTAGCCGCGAAAATCATGATCCTCGCGCAGGCTGCGCGCCACTTCAACCAGTTGCTCCATCGTATAATCGGACGAGCGGATGATGCCCGAGGAGAGGAACAGGCCTTCGATATAGTTGCGGCGGTAGAAGGAGAGGGTGAGATCCACCACTTCCTTTGCCGTAAAGCGGGCGCGACGCACGTCGCTGGACTTGCGATTGATGCAATAATGGCAGTCGAAGATGCAGCTGTTGGTCAGCAGGATCTTGAGCAGGGAAATGCAGCGGCCATCGGGCGCATAGGCGTGGCAGATACCCATGCCTTCCGTCGATCCGATGCCCTTGCCGCCGCGACTGTCCCGCTTCGCCGTGCCGGACGAGGCGCAGGACGCGTCGTATTTGGCGGCATCGGCCAAAATCTCCAACTTTTGACGGGTCGACATCTGCGCCATATGCGTTCCTGATATGTTCATCAGGCGCGCTTGTCCATAATCTCGATCAGGATGAGGCGGTCGGGGCGTCCTCGTCCAGCACCTGCCGCACCTTGCCCGCCAACTGATCGAGCGTGAAGGGTTTGGCGAGGAAGGCGACGCCCGGATCGAGCATGCCGTTATGGACGATGGCGTTGCGCGTATAGCCGGTGGTGTAGAGCACCTTGAGGTCGGGGCGGCTTTCGCGCGCGCGGTCGGCGAGAATGCGGCCGTTGATGCCGGGCATGACGATGTCGGTGAACAGCATGTCGATGCGTGGCTGGATCGTCAGCAGTGACAGCGCCTGTTCGCCGTCCGACGCCTGTACGACGGTGTAGCCCAGTTCGCGCAACGCATCGACCGACATGTGGCGCACGCGGTCCTCATCCTCGACGACCAGAATGATCTCGTCTGCCTTGGCGCGGGGCAGGCTGTCGGCCAGCGGGGCGGCAAAGCCGCTCTGCGCATCGTCACCATAATGACGCGGCAGGTAGATCTTGATGATCGTGCCCTGGCTCAGTTCCGAATAGATTTTGACGTGCCCGCGCGACTGCTTGACGAAGCCGAAGACCTGGCTGAGGCCCAGTCCCGTCCCCTTGCCCACGCCCTTGGTCGTGAAGAAGGGTTCGAAGGCGCGCTCCACGATCTCGGGCGGCATGCCGGTGCCGGTGTCGGTTACCGAGACGAGGACATATTGACCCGCCGACACTTCGTCATGGGCGGCGCAATAGGCGTCGTCTAGATGGGCGTTCGCCGTCTCGATCGTCACGCGCCCGCCGCCCGGCATGGCGTCCCGCGCGTTGACGCAAAGGTTTAGAATCGCGTTTTCGAGTTGGTTCGCGTCGATATTCGCGCGCCACAGGCCGCCTGCCAGCACCGTCTCGACCCGCACATCCTCGCCGATCGTCCGCCGCAAAAGCTCGGACATGCCGCCGACCAGCTTGTTGAGATCGGTCGCCTTGGGTTCGAGCGGCTGCTGCCGGGAAAAAGCGAGCAGGCGCGAAGTCAGCTGCGCGGCGCGCTCTGCCCCTTCGATCGCATTATCGATCCCCTTGATGACGCGCCCGTCGCCATTGTCGCCGACGCGCCGCCGCACCATGTCGAGCGATCCGATGACGATCGCGAGCATATTGTTGAAGTCGTGCGCGATGCCGCCGGTCAGCTGGCCGATCGATTCCATTTTCTGCACCTGACGGAGCTGTGCCTGTGCGACCTCTCGCTCCAGTCCTTCGGAGATCAGGCGATCATTGGCATCGCTCAAGGCCCGACCTGCCTCGGTCGCCTCCACCACGCGCCGGAGTGCGGTGCGTAGCGCCATGAAGCCCAGTAGGATGATGAGACCCGCGCTCACGGCCATACCGCTGGACACCAGCGTGCTGAGACGCGCGGCATCTACGCTCCGCTTGCGAAGCAGGGCTTCCTCGCGGCGTTTCATCCGGTCGATCAGGGTGACGATCCTGGACATGAGCTTGTAGCCGCGCGCCAGCCGCACGCCATCGACCCGGCCGCCCGCGCGCTGCCGATCGATGCCTTCCTGCATCAGGTCGAGCCGCCGTCCGATCAGAATGGCGAGCGTTTCGGCATCCTGCGCCTGCACGGGATTGTCGCGCACATCATGGCGCAGACCGACGATACCCTCCAGCCACTGGTTGCGCACGTCGGTATAGGGAACGAGAAATTCGCTCTCCCGCGCCAGAAGATATCCGCGCTGCGCGCTCTCGGCAGCCTGAACCTGCGATTGAAGCGTCGAAAGCCTGCTTTCGATCCGCAGCGTATGGGTGACCCATTGGGTCTGGCTTTGTTGGGTCTGGTAAAGCCAATAGGTGCCTCCTGCCGCGACCAATATGGTCAGGAAAGCGACGAACAACAGAAGCAGGGACTTGTCGGGACGCATGGCCGGCATGGCGTCCTCATGAAAGATCGGTCGCGCAAGGGCAAGCACCTTGCGCGACCGCAAACGACTGCGCCTAACTTAAGTAAGGCTGCCGAGATAATGCTGGACTGCTGCAAGTACCGCTACCCACAGCATGGCGCTCAACCCAAAGGCCAGCGGCAGGGCCGGGATCGGCCCGCCAGCCGTGTCAGTCAGCGTCAGCGTGCGCGCATGTCCCTGAACAAACATCCGATTATTCCCGTTCATTTTCGTTCCTCCCCCTGCATCGCGCTGGATGGACATCTGATGCCAGCGTCTGTGAGGAAGGAGAAATGACTTGAAATGGAAACAGTGAGCGGTTTTCTCACTTAATCCTATTCGCGCCAACTAGGGTCGATGCGATCGATGACGCGCACGATGGCGCCGAAGTCCGGCACGCCGGGGCCGACCGGCGATTGCATCGCGCCGAGATCACGCTGATGCACGGCTATGACCTCCGGCGGGATGTCCATTGGCTTTCCTGCGCTGCCGGTCGCTACCTGAATCTCGCAGGCCCTCTGGAGCAGCCATTGCTTCTGAAACGCTTCGGGCAGGGTCGATGCCATCACGAGCGTACCGTGGTTGCGGAGCATCATGACGCGCTTGTCGCCAAGGTTCGTGATCAACCGATCGCCTTCCTCCGGGCGGATCGTCACGCCCTCGAAATCATGATAGGCGATCTGCCCGGCGAAGGCGGCGGCGTAGAAGCTGATCGGCCGCAATCCTTCCGCCGTCGCGCTGACCGCCGTTCCCGCCGTGGTATGCGTGTGCATGATGCAATGCGCGTCGGGCAGGTGGCGGTGAAAGACGCTGTGCTGCGTGAAGCCTGCTTTGTTTACCGGCCATGCGCTGCCGTCCAGAACCTGACCATCAATGTCGATCTTGACGAGGTTTGACGCCTTTACCTCATGATAGCTCAGGCCGAACGGGTTGATAAGAAACGCGTTTGCCTCGTCCGGCACGCGCAGGGTGATGTGGTTGTAGATCAGTTCCGACCATCCGAGGTGATCGAACACGCGGTAACAGGCTGCCAGTTGCTGACGCGCGCCCCATTCCGCAGGCGACATATCGGGCCTTTTCGCGGCGGTTGCCATGACTATCCTCTCTTATTTACATGCGCGCCAGTATTGCCGTCCTGCCTCGCTTTGTCGAGCGGGCGGGCTTTTGGGTTGAATTTGCGCGACTCTGCTGTTAGGGCGCGCCCCACACGGCGCAGGGTGACCTGCGACGACTCACTGGCTTTGCTATTCGTTTGGCCTGTCGGGGCGGATGTTCAATCCCGACGACCCAGGCGTTTTCGATTGGAGACTGACGGACTTATGCAAATCATCGTTCGCGATAACAATGTCGACCAGGCGCTGCGGGCGCTCAAGAAGAAGCTGCAGCGTGAAGGCGTGTATCGCGAGATGAAGCTTCGTCGTCATTACGAAAAGCCGTCGGAAAAGCGCGCCCGTGAAAAGGCCGCTGCTGTCCGCCGCGCGCGCAAGATGGAGCGCAAGCGCGCCGAGCGCGACGGCGTCCGTTAAGGATTGCCGTTCTGGGCGGGCGGATGATGCCTCCCGCTCCGAGCTTGAATTTCTGCATACCTGACAGCGAGAGCATATCGCCATGTCCACGACAGCCGTTCCCCTTCGTCCTATCGCCAAGGGGTCGCTGACGCGGCTCTGGATCGGCGTCGCCGCAGTCGCTTTGGCCGCAGGCGGTCTCGCCTGGGCGGGGCAGCAGCATGTCGAGCCGTCGCCAGCTGCGTTTCTGGTGAAGAACGGCCATGCCGATGGCGTGGTGACGACCGAATCGGGCCTTCAGTACAAGGTCCTGGCGGAAGGCACGGGTCCCAGCCCGACGACGACGGACGTGGCGCTGGTCGGCTATAAGGGCACGCTGCTCGACGGCACGGTGTTCGACGAGAATCCGCAGGCGCCGATGCCGGTCGATGGTGTTGTACCCGGTTTCTCCGAAGGCCTTCAGAAGATGAAGAAGGGCGGCAAGTACCGCCTGTGGATTCCGCCGCAGCTTGGCTATGGCGAACAGGCAGCGGGTCCGATCCCGGCTGGATCGGTGCTGGTGTTCGACGTCACCCTGCACGACTTCAAGTCGCGCGCGGAATTGATGCAGCTTCAGCAGCAGATGCAGCAGGGTGGGATGGTCCCGCCGCAGCCGGGCAACTGATCCGCGCAAAGCCAGAATGCAAAAAGGGCCGGGAAACCGGCCCTTTTTCTTTGCCCGCTCGGTGTAGCGTCTAGCGAGGCGGTTCCGTAACGGCGGGGCGCAGACTGTTGCCCGCCCGGCCGCTGCGGAAGGCGTGGAGCCAGCTCATCGGATTCCAGGTCGCATCACCATCCAGCGAGAAAGTGATGAATTCGGCGCGCCCGCCGATCGCTTCCCACGGCACGGGTCCACCGAGGCCGTTTTCATCCAGCGGCGCCCGGCTATCGGCGCTGTTGTCGCGATTGTCGCCCATCAGGAACACATGATCCTTGGGCACGCGCACCGGCCCATACCAGTCAAGCGCGCTCGGCCCCATATCGATCGTCAAATAGGTCTTGCCGTTCGGCAGCACTTCCTGTCGAACGGGCAACTCGCAATAGGCTTGGCCGTCGGCATCGGTGACGAGCGCGCCGGGGAACTGCATCGGCGAGCAGGGCGCGTTGCCGTCGACAGGGATGCGGATAGGCTTCAGAACTTTCTGCGGCACCGGATCACCGTTCAGGATCACCTGCCCGCCGCGCACCTCGATGATGTCGCCGGGGAGGCCGATCACGCGCTTGATATAATCCTCGCGCTTGTTCTGAGGCGAGACGATGACGATGTCGCCGCGCTCCGGCAGGTGACCGAAGATGCGGCCTTTCAGGAAGGGCAGCGGGTGGAAGCTGGGCGACACATAGGACCAGCCATAGGGGAATTTGCTCACCACCAGCCTGTCTCCCGTCAGCAGCACCGGCATCATCGATTCGGACGGAATATAGAAGGGCTTGGCGACGAAGCTGTGGAACGCCAGCACGGCGAGGATCAGCAGCACGATGCTCTTCACCTCATGCAGCCAGTTGACCGAAGATGACTCCGCTGCGGACGCTGGATGCTCTGCGCGCGTGTCGAGTGCCGTCATGGGCTGGCTTTCCTTGGAGGCGTCCGGGTCCGGGGTCAAAGCGGCATTGCCTCGATGATGACGAAGGCCTGCGCCCATGGATGATCGTCGGTGAGCGTCAGGTGAATGACGGGCTTGTGTCCCGCCGGGACCAGCGTGTTCAGCCGGTCCAGCGCCCCGCCGGTCAGCGCTAGCGTCGGCGCGCCCGATGGCGCGTTGACGACGCCGATATCCTTCATGAAAACGCCTGCCTTGAAGCCGGTGCCGACCGCCTTGGAAAAGGCCTCCTTCGCGGCGAAGCGCTTGGCAAGCGTCCCAGCCTTGGTGAAGGGACGGCGATTGGCCTTGGCCTGTTCGACGTCGGTGAAGACACGCTGCATGAAGCGATCGCCGAAGCGGTCGAGCGAATTCCGGATCCGCTCGATATTGCAGAGGTCGGAGCCTAGGCCGATGATCATCAGCGCGCCAAATCCATCTGCCGCCGCATTTCGCGGATGCTGCCCTCCAGCCCGCCGAAAATCGCTTCGCCGATCAGGAAGTGACCGATATTGAGTTCGGCGATCTGCGGAATGGCGGCGATCGGCGCGACATTGTCGAAAGTGAGGCCGTGGCCCGCATGCGGCTCGATGCCGTTCTTCGCGGCCAGCGCTGCCGCATCGGCGATCCGCCGCAGTTCCGCCGCGCGCGCCTCGCCGGACAGATGGGCGTAGGCGCCGGTGTGAAATTCGACCACCGGCGCGCCGAGCCGAATCGCCGCCTCGATTTGCGCGGGATCGGCCTCGATAAACAGGCTGACGCGGATGCCCGCCTCGCCCAAGGCTGCGACGATCGGGGTCAAGGCTTCGATCTGTCCGGCAGCGTCGAGGCCGCCCTCGGTCGTGCGCTCCTCACGCTTTTCCGGCACGATGCATGCGGCATGCGGCTTATGCTTGAGGGCGATGCCCAGCATTTCCTGCGTCGCCGCCATCTCCAGATTGAGCGGCACGTCGAGCGCCGCCATCAGCATGGCGATATCCTCGTCGCGGATATGGCGGCGATCCTCGCGGAGATGCGCCGTGATGCCGTTCGCGCCTGCCTTCACCGCGAGCAGCGCCGCCTTCACCGGATTGGGATGATCGCCACCGCGCGCGTTACGGATCGTCGCGACATGATCGATGTTGACGCCAAGGCGGAGAATGTCGGCGGCGGCATGCGGCATGGTCTGTTGCTTTCGGACTACTGCTTTCGGCTGCCGGGCTTCACCGCCGGGACGGCGGCGAGTTCGGGCGGAACGGCGTCGGCATCATAGACCGGGAAATTGATGCTGACGAGCGGGTAGAAGGGGACGCCCAGATCGACCTCGCCCGCCGACCGATCGACCAGCGCGGCTTCGGCGATGACGATGCCGCCTTCCTTTTCCACGGCCTCGATCGCCTGTCGGGACGAAAGGCCCGTGGTGACGACATCCTCGACCATCAGGACTTTCTGGCCCGGCGTGATGGCGAAGCCCCGGCGCAGTTCGAACACGCCCTCGGGGCGTTCGAGGAAGATCGCATCCTTGTCGAGCGCGCGCCCGACTTCATGGCCAATTATGAGGCCGCCCATAGCGGGCGATACGACCAGATCGATTTCCTGCCGCAATTCGCGTGGGAGTTTCTGGACGACGGCGCGCGCGAGCTTTCCGGCGCGTTCGGCGTTCATCAAGACGCGGGCGCATTGCAGATAATTGGCGCTGCGGCGTCCCGACGACAAAATGAAATGCCCCTCGAGCAG
>CAJYHD010000088.1 GCA_913773715.1 uncultured Sphingobium sp. | reverse complement strand
TGAACAGCGAAGATCTGAAACCGCAAGCGCGCGACAAGAAGCTGATCCCCGTCGTCGGCCCGCTCGGTATACCGATGCTGTCGATGGCGCACTTGGTGGAGCCGGGCAAGGCGCTCGCCTGGCGCGGCCCCATGGCGGGCAATGCCTTGAGCCAGATCATCGATGCGGACTGGAGCGAGGCAGACCTGCTGATCGTCGATATGCCTCCCGGCACCGGCGATATTCAGTTGTCGATGATTCAGAAGCACAAGCCAGCAGGTGCCGTGATCGTATCGACGCCGCAGGACCTGGCGCTGATGGACGCCGAGCGAGCCGTCAGCCTGTTCGCGCAGGCCGATGTGCCGCTAATCGGCCTAGTCGAGAATATGGCCGGTTATATCTGCCCCCATTGCGGCGAGGCGTCAGACCCGTTCGGTGCGGGCGGCGCGGAAGCTGCGGCGGCGCAGATGGACATGCCGTTTCTTGGCCGCATTCCGCTTTCGATCGACATTCGCCGCCGTTCCGACGCAGGCGATCCGCCCGCCGCAGGGGAAGGTCATCATGCGCATATCTTTGCGGAGATCGCCGGAAAAATCGCGGACTGGCTCGGCGCGCCACCTGTCTGACGGAACACTCGCCACCTTGCTTCGTCCTTTGGAGCGAAACGCCTTCAAGGAGAAGAAGTATGCCGATCACCGCGCCGCAGGATATTGCCGACCTGCTTGAAGGGACCCGCACCATCGCACTCGTCGGCATATCCGACCGGCCTGATCGCCCAAGCTATAGCGTTATGGCCTTTCTACAGAACCATGGCTATCGCGTGCTGCCCGTGAACCCGCAGATCGCGGGCGAGCATGTCCATGGCGAGTTCGTCTGGGCCAAGCTGTCCGACATCGGTGTTCCGATCGACATGGTCGATATCTTCCGGCGCAGCGAAGCGGCGGGCGAGGCGGTCGATGACGCGATCGCAGCAGGCGCGAAATCCGTCTGGATGCAGATTGGCGTTATAAACCATGACGCCGCCGCTCGCGCCGAGGCTGCCGGTCTCAAGGTCGTCATGGATCGCTGCCCGCCATCGAAATCCCTCGGTTAGGCGTCGCACCGATCGCAGCGGATTGAGGCTTCCCACCTCAATCACGCCGCTCTATCAGACTGGCATGGCGCGCTTTCCGCGAAAAACACTCAGGCGCGACATCGGCAAGCGCGGACCCGGTCTCGATCGACGCAGCCTGCTCATCGGGGGCGGGGCGGCAGCGGGGTTGCTGGTCGCCTGGGGCGTATGGCCGCGCAGCTACAAGCCCAATCTCAACGCGGGGCCGAACGAGACGATCGTCAATGCCTTTCTCAAGATCGATCGATCCGGGCAGATCATCGTCGTCGTACCACAAACGGAGATGGGGCAGGGGGTGACGACCGTACTGCCGCAAATCCTCGCTGACGAATTGGGCGCCGACTGGCGCACGGTCGCCGTTCAGAGCGCGCCAGTCAGCCCGCTTTACGCCAACACCCTGCTGGCGCGCGAATGGCTGGCGAGCGACTGGACGCGGCTGTTCGGCGACGCGGGCGACTGGGCGGTCGGCCAATATGCGACCCGATCCTCGCTGATGCTGACCGGCGGGGGCACGTCGGTTCCGATGTTCCATGACGCCTATCGCGATGCCGGGGCAGCGGCCCGCGTGCTGCTGTGCAAGGCTGCGGCGGCGCGGTGGGATATTCCATGGGAAAGCTGCGACATCCAGGACGGGCTGCTGACCGATGGCGGACAGCGGCGCATGAAGATCAGCGAGGTATTGAGCGAAGCGGCGGGGCAGACTTTGCCCGATATCCTTCCCTATCGACAAGGGCAGGATGGGCGGCTGTCGGGTCAGGATTTGCCGCGCCTCGACACACCATCCAAGATCGACGGCAGCCATAATTTCGCCGCCGATATCCGCTTGCCCGATATGGTCTTCGCGTCCGTGCGGCAGGGACCGGTAGGCAATGCGACGCTGGCGGCGCTGGATGAGAAATCGCCTTCGATGGTGACCGGCTTCCTGAAGTTGGTGCGGCAGGATCGCTGGGTTGCAGCGGTGGCGAGCAACTGGTGGGCCGCTAACAAGGCGCTCGACCTCGCCGACCCCGTTTTCCTCGTTGATGGCCCGTTGGTGAATAGCGGCGAGATCGACGAGCGTCTTGAGCAGGCTTTCGCGGGATCGGACGGGGAGCGGCTCTATTCGCAAGGCGACCTGCTTTCGGTGTTCGAAGGCGCAACGATCCTTGCCAGCGAATATCAGGTTGATGCCAGCCTGCACCTTTCGCTCGAACCGCCCTGCGCCACTGCCAGGGTGACCGATGGGGGTGCTGAAGTCTGGATGGCGACGCAAGCGCCGGGTCTTGCCCGCACGTCCATTGCAGCCGCGCTCGGCGTTGGTACGCGAATGGTGACGATCTATCCCTTGCATGCAGGCGGCTCCTTCGGCCGTGCAATGGATTGCGAGGCTGGGGTTCAGGCTGCTTTGCTGTCGCGCGAGATGGCGCGTCCGGTTCAGTTGCTCTGGTCGCGGTTGGAAGATGTCGTGCGGGATCGGCCAAGCGCTCCGGCGCATGCGCGCATGGCAGCAAAACTCAGCCGCACCGGGGCGATAGAGGGCTGGCTGGCAAAGGTCGCGGCGCCCTGCGCTTTGACGCAGACATGGTCGCGCATCGCCGACGGCAAGCTGCCCCATGAGGCCGCTGCCGATGCCGCGAGCAAATCCACCCGCCTCGCCATCGCGGGCATGGTGCCGCCTTACGCCATTCCCAATCTGGCGATCGACCATTATCCGACCGACGTCCATCTGCCGCTGGGCTTCATGCGTGGCAACGCCCGCTTACACGGCATCTTCTTTACCGAGAGTTTCACGGACGAACTGGCGCATCTGTCGGGCATCGAGCCGATGTCCTTCCGCATCCAGATGCTGGGCGGTAACCCGCGTCTTGCGCATTGCCTCTCGACGGCTGCGGCGATGGGCGGATGGCAAGGCGGCATCGCGGGCAGCGGGCAGGGTATTGCCGCGCATATGGCCGATGGCGCGTGCATCGCCGTGATGGTGGAGGCGGGAATGAGCGGCGACAGCCTAACCGTCAACCGCATCATCGCCGCCGTCGATGTCGGTGATGCGATCAATCCCGACATCGCCCGGCAGCAGATCGAGAGCGGTCTCGTCTTTGGCATGGCCTGTGCGATGGGGGCATCGGTTCCCTATGAGCGTGGCCTACCGACCCGAGCGATCCTCGGGCGGATGAATCTGCCTCGGCTGGCGGACGTGGGGGAGGTCACGGTCGAACTCATTCGCAGCACCGCGCCCGCCACCGGCATCGACGATCTAGTCGCGCCGGTCGTCGCACCCGCCATCGCCAATGCGCTTTTCACACGGACGGGCCAGCGCCTGCGCCGTCTGCCGCTTGTGGGAAATTGATGCTGCTTCCAACCGATCATCCGCCCGTCGCTTCCCCCCGCGTCGGCGTCCTCCTCATCAATCTGGGTACGCCCGACGGTCCCGATGCCCGATCGGTGCGCCGGTATCTTGCCGAGTTTCTATCCGACCCGCGCGTCGTGGAAATACCCAAGCTCGTCTGGCAACCCATCTTACGGGGCGTCATCCTGACCACCCGCCCGCGCAAGTCTGCGCATGCCTATCAGCAGGTCTGGACGCCAGATGGATCGCCCTTGGCCGTCTATACCGCCGCGACCGCCGAGGCGCTCCAGCAAGCGATGGGTGCCGATATCGTCGTCGATTGGGCGATGCGTTATGGCAATCCGGCGATCGGGACCAAGCTGAAAGCGATGAGGGAAGCAGGTTGCGAACGCATCCTGCTTGCGCCGCTTTATCCCCAATATTGCGCCGCGACGACCGCTACGGCCAATGACGCAGCCTTCGCCGCATTGCGGGCCATGCGCTGGCAACCCGCGATCCGAACGCTGCCGCCATATTATGACGATCGCGACTATATCGCCGCACTCGTGACATCGGTTGAGCAACATGTCGCGACGCTCGATTTCGAACCGGACGCCTTGCTCGCGAGTTTCCACGGTATGCCCAAGCGCACCTTGCACCTTGGCGATCCCTATCATTGTCATTCGGTCAAGACGGCGCGATTGCTGAGGGAGGCGCTGCCTTACCCAGTGCATATGAGCTTTCAGTCCCGTTTCGGACGAGCCGAATGGCTGGGGCCGGAAACCGAGGCGACACTTGCCGGGCTGGTGAAACAGGGCGTTCGTAACATTGCCGTCATGACGCCGGGTTTTTCTGCTGATTGTCTGGAAACGCTCGAGGAAATTGCGCTGCGGGCGCGGGATGTTTTTTTGAGCCAAGGTGGCGAAAGATTTGCGTATTTACCCTGTTTAAACGCAACGGCCGAAGCTATCACTTTGTATCTGCGGCTGATCGGTCGCGAGCTTTCGGGTTGGATTTGACTGACCCTCAACAGGGAGGATGCGCATGTCGAAGGTAGCGATCGTAACGGGTGGAACGCGCGGCATCGGCGAAGCGATCAGCCTTGCTTTACGGGATCTGGGATACAAGGTCGCCGCCAACTATGCGGGCAATGAGGAGAAGGCGAAGGCCTTCACCGACGCGACCGGCATTGCCGCCTTCAAGTGGGACGTGGGCGATCATCAGGCCTGCCTTGATGGCTGCGCGGCCGTTGTCGAGGCGCTGGGTTCGATCGATGTCGTCGTTAACAATGCGGGCATTACCCGTGATGGCGTGCTGTCCAAGATGAGCTTCGACGACTGGAACGAAGTCATGCGCATCAACCTGGGCGGTTGTTTCAACATGGCGAAGGCTACGTTCGGCGGCATGCGCGAACGTGGTTGGGGCCGGATCGTCAACATCGGGTCGATCAACGGGCAGGCGGGCCAATATGGTCAGGTGAACTACGCCGCCGCCAAGTCCGGCATCCATGGCTTCACCAAGGCGCTGGCACAGGAAGGTGCGAAATATGGCGTGACCGTCAACGCGATCGCGCCCGGCTATATCGACACCGACATGGTTGCGGCGGTCCCGGCGCCGGTCTTGGAAAAGATCGTGGCGAAGATTCCGGTTGGCCGCCTGGGCCAAGCCCATGAAATCGCGCGCGGCGTGGCCTTCTTCTGTAGCGAGGATGGTGGTTTCGTGACGGGCAGCACGCTGTCGATCAACGGCGGCCAGCACATGTATTAACATATGGGCGAGAGCGATCTCCGGTCACAGGAAGAAGGATCGCCCTTCGCACCACCGATCAAGCGGAGCGTGACGATCGCGGGACATCAGACCGCGATCAGCCTCGAGCCGATATTCTGGAACATGCTCAAGTGGGAAGCGCGGGCAAGCGGCATTCCCGTAAATGCTCTCATCGCACAGATCGATGTGCAGAGGCTTTCCGCCGATAGTCCGCCAGGATTGGCGGGAGCGGTGCGATGCTGGCTTTTCAAGCAGTTGCTGGATCGGCAAGATGCTCAATTTACTAAGTAATTGTTGGCCTGCGAGGCTATTGGCAGGCGCCGTACAACCTAGAATGACGCCATGCAACGGGCGTACGTGAGAAGCAGCAACCGCCCCTTAACTTCGCACATTTCCCGCAGAATGCGAAATTATATATCAATATCTTGTAACTTCGTTAGCGATCAAGATCCATGTCGCCTGTCAAATCCCTATGGCAGGTCTGTCGCAGATAGGACATCTTGGCGGTCTCCCACCGACGTCGCAAAACGACGCCAATCGAGCTACGCTCTTGCTCCGGTTTCTACCCCGGCGCTGTTGTGCCGCAACGCAGTCAGCACCGTGTTTACGATCGACGCTGCATCTAGCTTAGCATCGGCATATTGCACATCGGGCTTGTCCTGATCCTGGAAGATGTCGGGCAGGCGCATCGTACGCAGCTTCAGGCCATTGTCGATGAGGCCAAGATCACTTGCCAGCGTCAGCACATGCGCGCCAAGGCCACCGACCGCGCCTTCTTCGATCGTGACTGCAACTTCGTGCGTGGTCAGCAGCTTGCGGATCAGCGCCTCGTCCAGCGGCTTGGCAAAGCGCAGGTCGGCGACGGTGGTTGATAGCCCTTTGGCTTCCAGAGCCTCCGCCGCCTTCATAGCTTCCTCAAGCCGTGTGCCGAGCGACAGGATCGCGACCTGACGCCCTTCGCACACGATGCGGCCCTTGCCGATCTCCAGACGCTCAGGCGCTGCGGGCATTTCGATGCCGGTGCCATTGCCACGCGGATAGCGCAGCGCAATGGGGCCATCATCATGCAGCGCGCAGGTGTGGACCATATGAACCATTTCGGCCTCGTCCGCCGCCGCCATCACGACGAAGTTGGGCAGGGTCGCGAGATAGGCGACGTCGAAGCTGCCCGCATGGGTCGCACCGTCCGCACCAACGAGGCCCGCGCGGTCGATTGCGAACCGCACCGGCAGGTTCTGTATCGCTACATCATGTACGACTTGATCGTAAGCGCGCTGAAGAAAGGTCGAATAGATGGCACAAAATGGGCGCATGCCTTGCGCCGCCAGCCCGGCCGCGAACGTCACGGCATGTTGTTCGGCGATACCGACGTCGAAGGTCCGATTTGGGAAGGCCTTCTGAAACTTGTCGAGACCAGTGCCGGACGGCATCGCTGCCGTGATCGCGCACACGGCAGGATCGCGCTGCGCCTCTGCCACCAGAGCATCGGCAAAGACATTGGTGTAGCTCGGCGGGCCGGGCGGAGCCTTCGCCTGCGTGCCGGTGATGACGTCGAACTTCTGGACGCCGTGATATTTGTCGGCAGCGGCCTCGGCGGGCGCGTAGCCCTTGCCCTTCTGTGTCACGACATGGATCAGGCACGGCCCTTCGGCAGCGTCGCGGACATTTTCGAGAACAGGGATCAACTGGTCGAGATTATGGCCGTCAATCGGGCCGACATAATAAAAGCCCAGTTCCTCGAACAGCGTGCCGCCCATCGCCATGCCGCGCGCAAACTCGTCGGTCTTCTTGGCTGCCTTGTGCAACGGGCGGGGCAGCTTGCGCGCCAGCTTCTTGGCAAGATCACGCAGGCCCAGGAACTCGCGGCTGGACACCAGCCGCGCCAGATAGGCCGATAGCCCGCCGACGGGCGGCGCGATCGACATGTCATTGTCGTTGAGGATGACGACGAGGCGATTGCCCGCCTCGCGCGCGTTATTCATCGCCTCATAGGCCATGCCTGCCGACATCGCGCCGTCGCCGATGACGGCGATCCCCTTGCCCGGCTGATCCTTCAGCTTGTTGGCGATCGCGAAGCCGAGCGCCGCGCTGATCGACGTCGAACTATGCGCCGCGCCGAACGGATCATATTCGCTTTCGGACCGCTTGGTGAAGCCGCTGAGGCCGCCGCCCTGCCGCAAGGTGCGGATGCGATCGCGGCGTCCGGTCAGGATCTTGTGCGGGTAGCATTGATGCCCGACGTCCCAGATGAGCTTGTCGTTCGGCGTGTCGAATACATAGTGGATCGCGGTCGTCAGTTCGACCACGCCCAATCCCGATCCCAGATGGCCACCAGTTGCCCCCACGGCGGAGATCGTCTCCGCACGCAGTTCATCTGCAAGCTGGCCCAGATCCTCGGGCTTCAGTTTACGCAGGTCGTCGGGAGTACGAACGGTGTCGAGCAACGGGGTGGTCGGATTGGACATGATCGACGTTTACTCGCTTTCCCGGACCAAGTCGAACCCCGGCGCGCCGATTGACGCTGCCTTGTTCGAAAGGGCTGTCCCCTTTGCCGCAGATGAAACGAAAATCAACGCTGGATCGATCCGAACGGTGCGATGATCGCCATCAGGTAGGCCGATCAGTGGCAAGCAGCGCAGGTGCCGCGCACTTCGACCACGGGCCTCTTCGGCGCGAATCCAGCCTTTTCCGCTGCCAAACGCAGCGCTCCGGTGATCGGGTCATCATCGATGTGCGTCACTTGTCCACAGGCATCGCAGACGAGGAAGATGCAGTCGTGATGACAGCCCGGATGCGCGTTAGCGATATAGGCGTTGGCGCTCTCGACCCGCATGGCGATGTTGTTGGCGACGAACAGGTCGAGGATGCGATAGACGCTGTTGGGTGCGACCCGCTTGCCCCGCGCTTTCGATACGGTGTCGGCGATGTCGTAGGCGGAGGCGGGCTTGTCTTCGGCGGCAAGTGCGTCGAAGATCGCAGCGCGCATCGGCGTCCATTGTTCCTGTTTCGTCTCAAGCGTATGGCGCGCGGCATCAGCCAGCTTCGCGCCGGTCGGTTCTGTATGATTGTGACGATGCTCTGCCATGGACATAATCTAGGTTGCTGCGGGGAAGGGAGCAAGAGGCGCTTGCGTGATATCAAGCGCGGCTGAAGCTCCATGCTGCCCAAAGCCATCCCGCGATCATCAACGTGCCGCCGATCGGCGTAACCGCGCCCAGCCAGCGTGGGCCGCCCAGCGCCATGACATAAAGGCTGACTGCAAAGATCGCCGCGCCGACCAGCATCAGCGCTGCCGCGCCCCGTGCCGCGCCGATGAGGGCGATGGCCGCGACCGCATGGACAAGCTGATACAGGCCGCCGGTGCGTAGCCATTCCGCGGCCTTGGGATCGGAAACGCCGTGCGCGCCGAATGCGCCTGCACCGATTGCGAGCGCGGCCGACAGGCAGGCAAGGATCGGGATCATGCGTCTTCTTCCTTCTCGCGCGATGCTAGGGTCATGGTATTACCTGGACGAAACATCAGGTCCTTGGCGGCGACGAGGCTGCCCTGTTCATGCTGGACGGCGAGGCGTTGCGCGTCATTTTCACGATATTGCCGCTCCACCTCCAGCACTTCCTCATCGGACACGCCCAGCGTCTTCATCGCCTGCGCTCCCATGCAGATTGCCGACTCATAGACTTCGCGCACGACACCGGCGATGTCCATGTCCTGAAGCGCCAGCACCTGCCTTCGGTCGAAGGCGCGCACGACGAGGGCGGCTTGCGGGAAGGCCTCGGCGATCGGTTCCAGCACACGCGAATCGAGCGACGCGTCGTCGATGCAGAAGGCGATTAGCCGCGCTTCGTCGGCGCCCGCCCGGCGGAGCAAATCTATGCGCGTGCCGTCGCCATAATAGACCTTCATGTCGAAGCGGCTGGAGGTTTCGATCTGCGCGGGCTTCTTGTCGATCAGGACCACGCCGAAGCCATGCCCCATCAGCATCTGCGCCACCGTCTGGCCGAAGCGGCCATAGCCCACGATGATCGCCGATCCGCGTGGCGCATCCTCCGGCCCTGGCAGATCGTCGTCCTTGGGGCGGGAGAATTCGAAGCGGCGAGCAAAAAGCATCAGGAATGGCGTCGTCGCCATGGAGAAGGTGACGATCGCACTGAACAGGCTTGCGGCTTGCGGCGCGATCAGCAGCGCGCCCTGTGCCTGCGCGAAGAGGACGAAGCCGAACTCGCCGCCCTGGCTCAAGAGCAGGCCTGCGCCGAGTGCCTGCTTGCCGGGCATGCCGAACAGGCGGGCGAGGCCTGTGATGATCGCCGCCTTTGTTGCGACCAGCGCGAGCGCCATCGACAGGACGAACAGTGGATTGGCTGCGACCGTGCGCAGATCGAGCACCATGCCGACCGCAAGGAAGAAGAGGCCGAGCAGGATCGAGCGGAATGGTTCGACATCCGATTCGATCTCATGCCGATAGGGCGAGTCCGCGAGCATCACACCGGCGATAAAGGCACCGAGCGCTGTCGAGAGATGCAGCGCGTGCATCAGCGCGGCTGCGGCGAGAACGGTGAACAGGCCGACAGCGACGAACAACTCGCGCTCACCCATGCGCCCGACGAGGCCAAGCAAC